>JAJDJJ010000047.1 GCA_030267125.1 Bacteroidales bacterium OttesenSCG-928-B11 | reverse complement strand
TTGAGATTAATAAGAAGCCAAGTAAAATATGAGCCCCGAAGTCCCCATAATAATACTGGTTTTCGCAATTCCAATTTATTTTCTTTCGAAATGGGTGTTGAAAAAAATGGATATTGGAGATAATCAGAATCGAAAATATATAGCTGTAATTCCGGCAATTATTCTGAGCCCTTTATTATACATTGGAATTATAATGATATGGGTATTCTCCATTTCATACTATCCAAATGTCACTTTCAACAAGCAAAAATGGGATTCAAATTATGAAGAACGTTACAAAATGTCGAAAGATATAATAAAAAGCGACATCTTGATAGGGAAAACCAAAGACGAAATTATCGAGCTTTTAGGGAATGATTTTTATGCATATGATAAAAATCATATTTCTTATGAGCTAGGATTTGTACCCGAATTATTCAATATTGACCCCGTTTTTTTGGATATTTATTTTGAAAATGGGAAAGTAATAAAAGTAAATCAACATAGATCTTGAAAAAACTATTTAAATATCTATTCGCAACGATCCTTTTTATTGGATGTTCCCATGGGGAAACTATTCGATTTTTTGAAGAATATGACTTTAATTCAGGTAATTACAAATTGTATGGTATTCTATCCGAAGGAGGCGAAACGTGTTTCACGGAGAACGTGGGAGATTTTGTCGTTTTGGATACTGTAACATTGAATAAAATCAAACAAGATTGGGAAATACACCATACAAATAAAAGAATGCCTTGTGGCTACAGTTATCTTATGATATTGATGGAAGGAGATAGTTGTGTTTATGACTTTGGCGTGAATTTGGATTGTAAATATTTGACATGTGACAAAGGATGGTTCCAGTTTTCCCCTAAATTGCTGAATAAGTATAAGAAAATGGTATTGAGAATTTCAAGAGAGGAGGCAAAAGCATTGCAAGATACACTAATAAGTAAGCATGTATTTGATTAATAGTGATAAAACAGCATATAACAAGCAGTTTGGCGAAAGCGGGCATTGCGTTGTAGGAAAGCGAGTTACATATAAAAAATGGATTGCTCCGTAGAAAATATTATCTTTGCCCGCCATCGCCAAGCCGCCGGACGTTAACTCAAAACACATACAACAATACTCTCGAAATTTGGGAATGAATTCTATTTCTACATAAAAACACACAATAAAGCCCAACTAAAACAAGATGCAATACTCCCCAAAGAAATAAGAGTACTGATTGCATCTCTGCCCCGTCAAAATTTTCTGTCCCACCCCTTCCTTCCCCCCTCGCATATCTTTGCCTAAAACAAAGACCATGCCCGACACAATACGCCGTTCAGAAGCCTTGCGGCTCATGGAGACGAAAGAGAAGACACAAGGCGAAGCCGCCTTTTTTTCAATACAGTTTTACACGAAAAACGGGGAGATGGTTTCCGTTCCCCGCGCCAAATCGGCGGGCTTGCGCGCCAATATGAAAGAGCAGCGTTTGCGCGGGGTGCAGCCCGTGGATAGCTCCGGCAATGCGGTCGGGCATATTTATCCCGTCTGTATCGACAATATCAGAACCATCAACGGCTTGCAAGTCACCATCTGACATGGACATAATATTCAATAAGGAAGGAACGCCGTTGATGTTCCAAGGGGCGAAGTCGTATGGCAGCACAATAAAGGATACGGTTGTGGCGGAAGAGTTGTTGTCAACATTCACACATGGCAAGGTGGAGTACGCCTACTGGGGCGGCAACAACCGTTATCCCGATGACGCGCTCGCCATCGTTGGCAAAACGGGCGTGCTGTCCACCGCCCTGAATTACAAGTGCCGTTGCTGTTACGGGCAAGGCGTTCTTCCGGTAACCGTGGCGGGAATAGATGAAAACAACCGGGAGACTTTCGCGCCGGTCAACGACCGGGAGATATTAACCTACCTGCGGGGTTACTCCTTCCGCAACTACCACACGCAAAGCTTCCGCGACCTCATAAAACTTGGCAACTGTTTCCCCGTCCTCGTTTTCAACCTGGCGGGCGACAAGGTTCTGCGGGTGGATGCTGTGAACGCCCGCCATTGCAGGCTCAGCGTGGATAAGAAAAAGCTGGTTCTTTTCGGCAACTTCGCGCAGACCTTTCCCGATGAAAACGCCATCGTCTTGGATGTGTTGGATGAAAACGATCCATTTCTACATTTGCAAATCCTAAAACGGCAGGGCAGGTTGAAAGGGCGGTCGGTCGCCTTTCCCCGCATCCGCAACTATTTTTCAAACAACGACTACTACGCCGCTCCCGACTGGGATACCGCCTGGCGTTCCGGTTGGATCGAGGTGGCGCACAAAATCCCCGTCTTTCTTAAAAAGACATACAAAAACGCCATGTCGCTCATGTGGCACATACAGATACCCGACACATTCTGGGAAATCCGCTTCCCGAAAGAGAATTTCCAATCCGCCGCCGAGCGAGAGAACGCCATCAATAAATATCTGGACGACTTCGAGGAGAACCTGACCAGCGAGGAAAACCCGGCAAAGAGTTTGATCACCGGCTTCTCGACAAACGAAAGTGGTAAAGCGGAGGAGAAATGGGTGATCGAGCGGTTGGAAAACAACATCAAGGCGGAAGACCGCCTCTCCACTTCCGCCGCCGCCAACAGCGAAATACTCTTTTCGTTGATGGTAAACCCGAGCGTGCTGGGGGCGGGGCTTCCCGGAGGCCCCTATTCGGGAAGTGCCGGCAGCGGCTCCGATATCAGGGAGGGACTTTTGGTTTCGCTTATTTTGAACTATATCGAAAAACAACAGGTGCTTGACCCTATCGAGCTGATGTTCGAGTTCAACGGCGTTTCGGATGTGGAACTCATGTACCGCAACATCATACTAACCACGCTCGACAAGGGCAAATCAACGGAGGAGAAACTGTCATGACACCGCAACTATTCAAACAAGAAAACAATGCGAAAGCCGAAGAATTCAAGCGGTTTTTGCCTGTAAACGTGACACTGTCGTTTCGGAGCATAGCACCGGCAATTGCTCTTTGCGAGCGGAAATACCTGCTCCCGCTGCTTGGCGAGGCACTCTTTGACAGGCTTGCGGCATATTACAATGACGGCTGCGACAACGGTGTGCTGCAAGCCCTGTTGGAGCTTTGCCAGTTCGCGCTTATCCGCCTCGCCTTTTGGCAGGAGTATGATATACTTTCCGTAAGCCTTGGCGACAAGGGCGCATCCGACAACGCCGGAGAAAACCGCCTCTACCGCTACCAGTCCGAAGCCCTTAAAGCCAATCTCAAAAACGAGGGTTTCGACCAATTGGATGCCATCTTGGAGTATTGTGAAAAACAGATTGATGAGATGGAAGAGTTCAGGGAAAGCCCCTGCCATATCGCATCCGGCAACTCCCTCGTCAGAAACACGCGGGAGTTCAATGAAATCTATAACATCAACAACTCCCGGCTGGTGTTTTTGAAGATGCGATACTACATCGCCGCCGTGGAGGACTTGGAAGCCCGCCACCATTTGGGCGATGCTTTCTACAATGAATTGCTGGTTGCCGACCACGCACAGGATAAATACAAACGCATTATCCCAAACTTGAAGAAGTTTCTGGTGTTCCACTCCATCCATGAGGGGATCGCCGAGTTGCACCAACTGCCCACGGAAAAGGGCTTGATTTTCCAATCGGCGATTTCAAACAGGGTATCAGAAGAGCAATATGCGCCGGTTCCTGCAAAGGAGATGGAACGCACCCGCGCCGACTACAAGCGGAAAGCGGAAAGGTACATGGCGGCGGTGATCGACACGCTCAAACAATATCCGGATGACTACCCCGCCTATTTCTCCTTCGCGGGAGCGAATGCCCCGCAATCCAAAAACATACGCAGGGACAACACAAACAAGAAAATCTTTTTGGCATGATGGAAGAGACATATAATATTGTGGGCAATAGTTACCATTGGATCACGGCGGTTTCCGCCTTGTTGAATTTTCTATTGGGTGGAACAACCATCTGGGGGATTATCAAATGGCTGGGGGAAAAGAAGCTCCGCGTCCTTGAAATGCGGGAAAAGGAGACATCCTTGGAAAGCCAGCGTTTTAGGGCACTCACAGAACAAATTGAGTATCAAAAACAGCTCATCACCGAGTTTATCCAAAACGAGCAGCAGCGGGATGAGTTGGATGACAAGCAGCGCGAACTAATCAAAACCATTAAGCGCAATTCTCACAAAATTGAGAGCGATAAAATTGAGTTGGAAAGGCAGCTCGCAATCTCAAAGGCTTATGAATGTAAGCGGGAAGATTGCCAACAAAGAATGCAATGAGTTGTGCGGAAGACTACACGGGAAACATCCACAACACGCCGGAGGCGTTCTCGCTTTACCTCAAAGGGTTGGCGGTTTTGAACAACTGCCTCTCCCACACGGATGCCGCGCCGCATTATTTTAGAGGGGAGTTGGAGGAATTTTATACAGGTTTCCGAGACAGGGTGAATTTCCCAGCCCTCGTCCAGGAGGCAGGCGAGATCCGCTACACTTCCGGCAACGCCGACAACGCATTTAAAGAGCGGGAAAGCTCGTTCATGATCGTGCAGGGCTATGAGGACGACAATGATTATGACCAGATCTACGCCGCTTTTGACCTTTGCGAGAAAATAGGGGATGAGATCATTAGAAGAATCAACGCGGACAAACACAAAGCCGATTGCATGGTGGTGAAAGATTTTAGTTTTGAGGATGTTTCGGCGGTGTGCATACAAAACGTCCGGGAACGTTATGCGGGCATCCGCTACTCGTTCACCACCAAAACGCCCTTTTGGAACGAAACCGACCCAAACAAATGGAAAGATGAATGAACTGAAAATCGAAGACAACGGCAAGGAGACCGTTTACAATGTGCCGTCCTGTTTTGACGAGATGAGCAGAATACAGTTTATCGAAACATGCGGGCATGCCCTCGGCAAGAGCGACACGGACAGCCATGCGGTTTCAATGACCGGCATGGAAAAAGGGCTGTGGGAAGAGTTGGAATTGTACCACCGCCACGTTATCCGTTCCATGTTTTCTTTTACGGAAGCCGCCGATCCTGAAATCTCCAAACAGCTGCTGCCGTTTGTCGAAATCGCAGGGCAACGCCTCGTGGGTTATCAACCGAATTTTTCCAACACCACTTGGGAGGAGTTCATCTTTGCCGACCAATATGTTATGGATAGGAAGTTCAAGGAAGCCGCCGCCGTTTTGTATCGTCCGCAACGCCGTGACTATTCCGGAGAGACAGACCGCCGCGTGCCTTTCACCGTTTACGGAACGGACAGCCGGCTGGCATTGTTTGCCAGAATGGACGATGCCCAACTGCTTGCTTTCGCCATCAATTACCGCGCCTTGCGGAAAAGGAATTTGGAAGAGAAATATCCGTCCATCTTTTCCGCACGGAAAGAACAAGCCGAAAAGGAAGGACAAACCGTGTCCTTCTCTTGGATAGGCATACACCGCACTCTAATGGGAGACCAGTTCTATGACGAAGCCAAGTTCTTTTCCTCCAACGTGCATGTCATACTAAACCGTTTAAACACCGTGATCAGGGAAAACCGGCAACGCAAAAGATGAAAAACAGCAAGGTGACAACCACAGTCGAGGGGCGGATATTGACCGCCGACCAGTTCCACGCCGAGGCTCGCCGATGGGCGGCGATAGTCCGCAACATGGCGAAAGCCAACACCGCCGCTTTTAAAAAAGGAAAGAAGAAAGAGAACCACACCTATAAGGAAGGGAAAAAGAGAGGCAAGTCTGAGAAAAAGCTAAGCAAAAGCATCCGTTTCATCATCGAACACGAGAACAAGATACCGGAGGGCATCGGCTTTAAAATTCCCATCCATGGCATCTACCGCGAATGGGCGGTGGGCTATGGACAGCCGCGGGTGGCAGGGAAATACAAGTCAGCCAACAGCCGGGTTAAACGCTCCATGAACGACTGGATAGACGAGCCGATCAGGAGACACAAGGAAAAACTGTTTGACCTTGCGGTCGAGTACTGGGGAGATCATGCTATGGTTAATGTGTTTGGGGGGAAGAACATTTAGCTTGACTTCAATCGTTTGTAATAAATATAATGAAGTTGTCAAAAGTTGATTGTTGAAAAGAAAGAATGATAAAAAAATGATAATCAATTTGTATTGTTTTTTTACTATTTTTGCAAACAATAATGTCGTTTGTCTTTGCTGCAAATTTTGCACAACTACATGACACGAAACCGCAAGTTTGGATTTTGACTGTAAGACCTATAAAGATAACCTTTAGTTAAGGCAAAAAACCACAGATAGATAGGCTATACAGAAGGAAAAAGAAATTTGCTGTTTTTAGGATTCAGCAAGTGTTTATTGCCGATGTGCAGAAAAGTAATAGTTAAAGGGAGCAACATTAAAAAAAGGAATATTAATGTTAAACGTAAAATTTAATTTATTATGGAAAGTATTAATAATGTAAAATTTCAGAAATATAGTTCTGAAGAAATGAACCAATTGTTTGGTGGCAAAAAAGAAACAGTAATCAATTATTATATAACACAATGGGATAGTGCTGGTTGTCAAGATGGCCTGAGAGGGGGGTACTTGGGATCAAGCATGACAACTTACGATGTTGACAGAAAAGGAAATAGAACGTGGGTTAGCGAGGAACGAGATCCTTCCGGAACTCCAGGTGTGGGCGATCATGTTTATAGACCTTGTTAATCGTTGTTTGTGGTGCGTAGGTACAGGAAGAGCCTCCGTGTCAGCACAGGCAAATACGGCAGTATTGCAGGCTTTTTAGACTTTAATTGATTTTTAGAATAGTGTATTTAAGAGAATGAAAGTTTATGAAGTAAACTCATAATAATAAAAGTATTTTCTTAAATGCACTATTTTTAGTAATAAGCGCATTATTTTAAAATAGTTATGTATAAAAAAATTATACTATTAGTTTGTTTAGCAGGAAGTGCTATGCTTTATGGACAATCTTATTATTCCACCGATTGCCCCAAACAAGGAAAAATATACGAAACCAATCCGGCGGTTTTTTACTTTTATCCCAAAGTTGCGCTTTACAGCGCCGGTGATTATTGGGGCGCTATTAATGAATTGACAAAAAAAGACTCTATTAGAGTTGGTGATCTTTATAATATTGCGGCAAGTTACGACAAGTTAAATATGCCGGATGAAACCCTGCATTATCTGTACCGCTTTATGGAAATATCCCAAGACGACAGGGATATTCTTGTCTGTAATGATTTTCCAAACCTGGGATCCCATCCAGACAAATGGAAGAAAGTCACCCAATGTATAGATTCTCTTTTTCTATCTGCCATAGGTGATGTTGAAAATAGAGAATTGGCATTAAAAATTTTTCATCTTAGCATAAATAAATTAAAAAAGAGAGTTTTACTTATGCCTGGAGATACTTTACCTGATCTGACCGGAACAAAAGCGGATTTAACAACGCCGGATTATATAAAGGGAGTCGATAACCTCTTGAAAAACTATGGATTCCCCACTGAAAACATGGTAGGGCGTTATGGGGTTTTTCAGGTTTATGATGTACTACAACATACGGAATTATTGAACAAGCATTACCATAAAGCAAAAAATGCCTTTGAAAAAGGCACATTAGATTCTATTTTATATGCTTTAATGACTGACAGGTTCTTAACTCATAAAAACAAAAAACAAATATATGGCACACAATGGATGAGGTATTATGTTGCGCCAAGAAATAAGTTTGGCAAATATGTAAAAAAATACCCCGGTAAATACTTATTACTGCCCGTGAAAGATTTTGCAAACCTGAATGGACGTCGTAAACAAATGGGGTTTGCCGACACAATAGAAGAGATGATGGAAGCTTATAAAGAAGACAACTATTTTATTCCGCTGGAATATTATGAAACAAAATCCAAAAAACAGAAATAATGCCACCTGTTATTATACTTTCAATTCCTTCCGATGCTTCCACTACCAAGGTAATGCGTTGGATGCACTATTTGGATGACAGCATTAATGTTATCCGCCTACATCCGGAAGATTTGTATCATGGAAAGATCACCCAAACTGGAATAGATGGAAATATTACCATTGAAGTGGGAAAAACCAAAATATCAACTGACGATACGGGTGTGGCATGGTTAAGGAAATGGGGGAATCCGCCCTTATTACAAACGATGGTAGGCAAAAACACGAGAACAACGCTGGATGTACTAAATGCGCATATTTTCGATGAATACTGTGTTTTTTTTAATTTTTTGGTGCGTAAAATAACATTAAATAAACACACCTATTGGTTTAATAATCCTTTCTATGTGTCTCCCAATAAATTGCATCAATTGGAAATAGCTCAAAAAGCCGGATTAAAAATACCACACACCATATTGAGGAACCAATTGACACCGGAAGATTTGCAAAAAAAAATGATCACAAAAAACCTTTCGGAAATGGCTACTTTTTCTTCCTCCCATAATTTTTATTCAACCTATACAAGCCAGGTGAAAAATGTTAATTTTAAAGAACATTTTTTTGTAAGCCTGTTTCAGGAAGAAATAGAAAAAGAATTGGAGTTGCGGGTTTTATATATTGATGGGATTTGCTATGCCATGGCTATATTTTCTCAAGAAAATTCTCAGACTAAAACGGATTACCGTAGATATGACTATGAAAACGAAAATAGAATGGAATTGTTTCGTCTTCCGCAAAACATTAACGAAGCTATCGTATTATTTATGAATCTTATGAATCTTCAAACTGGCTCATTAGACTTAATTCTTGATAAAAACGGCGACTATATCTTTTTGGAAGTAAACCCATCTGGACAATATGACTTATTCAATAACAGCAATATACAACCCGATAAATTAATCGCACAGCATTTAATAAAAAAACATTATGAATATAGACATTAGTAAAAAAATCAAAGAAAAAACGCCCTATCCCTATAAGAATTTCACCAAAGTTATTCCCAAAAAGGTACTACACACAAATGTGTCTTCATCTTTTTACAAAACCGATGAATATATTTGCCATGGCTTTTACAAATATATATCCTTATTAACGGTTTAGTTGTCTGTGAAAAAAGTATATAAATATCCAACCGTACATTGCGTAAAAGGATATGCAAGAAGCGTGATACAGGACTTGTCAAAATACACTTATTATTTTGCTCCCAATACATTGGCTGAAGTATTAAAAAGTTTGGAAGGAAAAACAATAAATGAGTGTTTAATCAAGCATCCTATTGCTCATCATGAAACTATCAAAGAATATGTGGATTTTTTAGTTGATAATCAATTTGTCTATCTATCGGAGCAACATATTTCATTCGATCATTCTTCATCAGTATTTGATTATCCTGCTGTTATTTCAAACGCAATAATTGTTCTTGAAGACATAGATATTGCAAAACTTCAAAAATGGATTTTTGATTTAGAAATTTTAGGATGTGAAAACATACAGATCTATTGCAAAAAAAAACTCTTATTGCAGGACGTATCCGGTATTTTAAGTGTTTTTGAGAATACGCGTATTTTAAATCTCGAAATTCTATTGAATTTTACAGATTATTTATTGGATAAAAATACTGTGAATCTTTTATTTGACCAACAAACACGATTGTTTAAAATAGTTGTTTATAATTCTCCCGATTCCAACATAAATTTTATTGATGTTTTCAAGCAGAAAAGTATAATATATAACAAAGCAACTATCAATTACCTAGATTGTGGTTTCGTTCATCCCGTTGCTTTTCGCAAAAATGCGGATTTTTTTAATGAGTCAAAAACGTATAATAATTGCTTAAATAAAAAATTATGCATTGACTTTGACGGTAATATCAAAAACTGTCCTGCGATGCAGCAAAGTTTTGGAAATATTAAAGATACGAGTTTACAAGATGCGATAAAAAAAAACGGTTTCAAAAACTTATGGTGTATTCATAAAGACCAAATAGAGGTTTGCAAAGACTGTGAATTTAGGTATATGTGTACAGATTGCCGCTGCTTTATTAAAACCCCTGAAAACATTTATTCTCAACCGGCTAAGTGCACCTATAATCCTTACATCTGCAAATGGGAAGGACAAGGAGGTTATATTCCAGTAGAAAAATGTGGAATATATAGTAACAAAACAGGCTTTATACCTGATGAAGCTAAGATAGCAGAATTTAACACTCAAATTTGGGCTGAAAACGATGCTTGAAAAGTTCCCCCACATATTTCAACTCGATCAGATGGACTGCGGTGCTGCCTGCTTGGCGATGATAACCAAATATTACGGCAAAAGCTATAGTATTCAGAAACTGCGGGACATGTGTTCTGCCTCCCGTGCAGGTGTAACCATGTTAGGAATCAGTCATGCGGCAGAAAATTTGGGGTTCAAAACAATGGGGGTTAAAGCTACTTTTGATCAATTAGCCAAAGATGCTCCACGCCCCTTTATAGCTCATTGGAAGCAGGAGCATTGGGTCGTGGTCTATGATATAAAAATAAATGACAGAAAGCGGAACGTAGAAAATAATGGAGAAGAAAACTTCTCTACAAAAAAAAGCAAAGGATTTGTAGAAATCGCTGATCCTGAGCACGGATTAATAAAACTTAGTATTGAAGAATTTTGCAATAGTTGGATTACTACCAAAAGTGACGGAGAAGAAGCTGGGTCTGCTTTGCTGTTTGAAATCACCCCCGACTTCTATTCCATAAAGGATGAGAAACCCGATAAGGCGAAGTTTAAGTTTATCCTGCAATACCTCCGCCCTTACAAGAAGCTGATCATGCAGCTCTTCATGGGGATGCTGATCGGGACGGGGTTGCAGCTGATCTTCCCGTTCTTGACGCAGAGCATTGTGGATTACGGGATTGGGAACAACAACCTGAGTTTCATCATCGTGATCCTCATCGCGCAGCTCACGCTCTATATTGCACAAACGGCGGTGGAGTTCATCCGCTCGTGGATATTGCTGCACATTTCCACCCGCATCAACATCTCCATTATCTCTGATTTCTTGATGAAGCTGATGAAGTTGCCGTTGGGTTTCTTCGACACCAAGATGATCGGCGACCTCATGCAGCGCATCGGCGACCACCAGCGCATTGAGTCGTTCCTCACCGCCGCCACGCTCAACACACTCTTCTCGTTGGTCACCTTCGTTGTCTTTACCATCGTATTGGCTTTCTATAACCTGAAACTGCTGGCGGTCTTCCTCATCGCCAGCACGTTGTATATTTTGTGGATCACCATCTTCCTGAAAAAACGTCGCGAGCTGGATCAGAAACGGTTCGCCCAGTCGGCTGCCGAGCAGAGCAACCTCTACCAGCTCATCACCGGCATGCAGGAGATCAAGCTCAACAATTGCGAGACACAGAAACGGTGGGAGTGGGAGAATATCCAAGCCAAGCTGTTCAAGGTGAGCGTGAAGGGGCTGGCGTTGTCGCAATACCAACAGTCGGGGGCGTTTTTCATCAACGAGGTGAAGAACATCCTGATCTCCTTCTTTGCCGCCTACTCCGTCATCAAGGGCGACATGACGCTGGGGATGATGATGGCGGTGCAATACATCATCGGGCAGCTCAACAGCCCCATCAACCAGATGATCGGCTTTATCCAGTCGGCACAGGACGCCAAGATCAGCCTCGAACGCCTCGGCGAGATTCACAACAAGCCCGATGAGGACGAGGACCAGGAGGAGACGGTGACGATCTTCCCGGAGGAGAGGAGCCTGCACATCCAAAACCTCACTTTCAAGTATAACCCGCTGATGGCGGAGGTGCTGCAAGACCTGAATCTGACTATCCCGGAGGGGAAAGTGACGGCGATCGTGGGGATGAGCGGCAGCGGCAAAACCACGTTGGTAAAACTGTTGTTGGGTTTCTACCCGCCCACTTCGGGCGAGATCAGGGTGGGGGATGTGAGTCTGGGCAACGTCAACCACAAGGCTTGGCGCGACAAGTGCGGCGCGGTGATGCAGGACGGTTTCATCTTCTCCGACAGTATCGCCAAGAACATCGCCGTGGGGGTGGAGAGGATCGACAAGAAACAGCTGCTACACGCCACCAAGGTCGCCAATATCCAAGATTTGTTGGAGGGGTTGCCGTTGGGGTACAACACCAAAATCGGTCAGGAGGGAACAGGCATCAGCCAAGGGCAGAAACAGCGCGTCCTCATCGCCCGCTCCGTCTATAAAGATCCCGAATATATCTTTTTTGATGAAGCGACCAATGCGCTGGATGCCAATAATGAAAAAGTGATCATGGAGAATTTACAGCAGTTCTTCCACGGCAAGACGGTGGTGATCGTGGCGCACCGCCTGAGTACCGTCAAAAACGCCGACCAGATCGTGGTGCTCAACCAAGGGAAGATCACCGAGATCGGCACCCATCAAGAGCTGACGGCGAAACGCGGGGAATATTATGAGTTAGTTAAGAACCAGTTGGAGTTGGGAAGTTAGGAGTTGGGGAGTTAGGGAGTTAGGAAGTTGGGAAGTTAGGAGTTGGGAAGTTAGGAAGTTGGGAGTTAGGGAGTTGGGAACTGGGAGTCATTAACATAATAGAAATATAGATGGGATGATGGTGCATGAGAATTTGAAAATATGGAATGATAGCATGGAATTAGTTGCGAATACATACAAGATAACAGTTAAATTACCGATAAAGAATTAGAAACAAAAATTTCTAAACTTATAAACATGGTCAGATCTCTCATCAAATATCTCAACACCCCCCAACCCCTAACTTCCTAACTCCTAACGCCTAACTTCCTAACTTCCAAACTAAAAAAATGAAATACGATATACCCGAAAACATAGAATTACGCAGTGAAGCGGTACAGGAGATCCTCGGACGTCCTCCAAAATGGATTATCCGGTGGGGCATTACCGTTGTTTTTATTATTGTAGCCGGCTTGTTCATCGGAAGTTATTTTTTCAAATATCCCGACGTATTACAGGCTACCATTACCGTGACGACTGAAAATCTTCCGGCTGGTGTCGCAGCCAAAGCCACCGGGCGTATCGATACGGTGTTTGTTTGCGAAAAACAGAGTGTCAAAGAGGGCGAGTTGTTAGCCTTAATAGAAAATCCGGCAAAGCTCCATGATGTAATGCTATTAAAGCAATCACTACAGAACTATACGATTTCAGATACGGGACAATATCACCCGGTATCTGCCAATATGCACTTGGGCGACATACAACAAAGTTATATCTCATTTTTGAAAACCCGTGAAGATTTCCAATATTTTACGACCGCTAATTATCATAGAAAAAAAATAGGGGTTATCGAAAAACAGATCACTACGCAAAAAGCGATTCTGCAAAAATCACGAAATCAACTCGAATTAAGCGGCAAGCAGCTTTCCGGCGCTCATCATCTTTTCTCCATTGATTCATCCTTGTATGCCAAGAATATGCTTTCCCGTACCGATTTCGAAAATGCCCGCAATAGTTATATTCAACAATTACAATCCCATGAGTCTGCCAAATTAAGCATTGACAACCAACAGATGAGTATCCTGCAATCTGAACAAACCATTTTTGACTTGGAGCAACAACGCACGGAGCAGCGCAATAATCTCCTTGTTGCTTTGATGGGGGCTTACGATCTGCTGTTGACCCAAATCAAAAATTGGGAGCAGTCGTACCTGCTGACCAGCCCTTGTGATGGAATGGCAACCTTTACCAAGTATTGGCAACGCAACCAGAACATCAATGCCGGAGAGGTTTTTGTCACCATTGTTCCGGAAGAGACCACCCGCATTATCGGTAAAATTTTACTGCCTCCGCAAGGAGCGGGCAAGGTGAAGGAGGGGCAAATGGTCAATGTGAAATTTGATAATTTCCCACACATGGAGTATGGTATGGTTAGAGTGCAAATCCGCAACATCTCCTTGGTGCCTATTCAGGTAGATGAGAAGAACAAGGCGTACATGTTGGAGGTGCTCTTCCCTGAAAGGCTTCAAACAAACTATGGCAAGGATTTGGATTTCAGTCAAGAGATGACCGGCACGGCGGAGATCATCACGGAGGATTTGCGGCTGTTGGACAAATTCATCAATCCGATTAAAGCGATTATAAAGAAATAAGGGATGAGAATTTTTATCGTATTGTTTCTTGTTTTTATCTCCCTGACTGTCTCTTCGCAGACTGTTTTAAGTTTGGATAATTGCATCCAGATAGCGCAAGGACAATCCGTAGAGGCTAAACAGGCGAAGAACAACTACCTGATTGCTTCTTACGATTATAAACTCTACCGGAAATCGTTGCTCCCGTCTCTAACTTTATCGGGAAGCCTGCCCGCCTTTAATCGCACCATCTCTACTATTACCCTGCCTGATGGCACGGAAGCTTTCGTTTCGCAATCAGTCGGTAATTATTCCGGGACGTTCTCTTTAAGTCAAGCCATCCCATTCACAGGAGGGCAGTTGTTTGTTTCCACCGGATTGCAACGGTTAGACATATACCAAGACGGCACAACGACCTCTTATTTAGCTAATTTAGTAAATGTCGGGATAAATCAATCTATTATTGCTTATAACCCGTATAAATGGAAAAAGAAAATTGAGCCCCTGCAATATCAACAATCGGAACGTGATTATATAGAAAAATTGCAAGATGCCGCATTATTAGCGATCAACCATTATTTTGAATTGTTAACCTATCAGGTTTCTCTAGAGTTGACTATACAGAACAAGATCAATAACGACACGCTTCTACAGATAGCCAAAGAACGTTTCGCATTGGGAAAAATCACAGAAGATGAATTATTGGAAGTGGAAGTCAATGACTTGACTCTATCGCTTCAAATTGAGGAACTACAGAATGATTGGTCGGAAAAGCAAGCCGCGTTAGCCGATTTTTTAGGATATCCAACCCATGAAGAATTTACGTTGTTAATGCCTTTCAAGCTCGCCATAGAACAAATAGACCAAGCTAAGGCAGAGGAGGAAGCCAAAAGAAATGGCGTGGCAGAGGTGGATTACCGGCGCCGATTGCTGGTGGCTCAAAGCGAATTAGCGCAAGCCAAAGCAGACAGAGGTTTTAGTGTGGACTTATATGCCTCTTTCGGATTATCCCAAAGTGACGCTCTTTTTAAGAACGCGTATAAAAGCCCCTTAGACCAGGAACAGATCACACTAAGTTTTACTATTCCCATATTAGATTGGGGTGTTGCCAAGCACAAACGCAAGAGGGCGGAAGTGACATTAAACAACGCCACCCTCTCCATAGAACAGGAACAGATGGATTTTTACCGCAACCTAAGAAATACGATCAGACAGTACAACCTTCAACTTCCCCAGTTAAAACTGATGGAAAGAAGAGGGGAATTGTCCAATAAACGCTTTGAAATGAGCAGAGAGCGTTACATGATGGGTAAAATTAATTTCTTGGATTACTCTGTAGCCCAAAATGAGAAAGACAACGCCCAGCTTGATTATATTGTGGCGTTACAAAAGAGTTGGGCAAAATACTATGAAATAAGAAAATACACTTTATATGATTTTCTTCATGGGAGAAAAATAGAAGTGGAGTTGTAAGGGATTTATATTAAACGCAGGAAAGGCAGTTGTAATGACTGCTTTTTTTGTCCCATATTTTCAAGCCGCACCCCTCTATTTTCGCTGTAAAACGTTCGTTTTATGGCAAAATCCAGCACAAGGCGCATCAGCATTTACATCAACGGCAAGGAGGTGGAAGCCTCCGTGAAGCAGATCCGGTCGGAGATGAACAAGCTCGTGAACGAGCAGAATCGCATGGTCATGGGTTCAGACCAATACATCGCCCATGCCAAGCGGATAAAAGAGTTGCGGGGCTACCTGAACGAACATTCGCAGAACATCGGCGGCGCAGCATCCGCATGGGGCAAGCTATATGACAAGGCGATGATGTTCGGCGCGGGGCTGGGCGGTTTCACACAGCTGTTCAGCACGTTCAACTCCGCAATCTCCACGCTCAAGCAACTTTCGTTAGACCTCGCCGCATTGGACGACATCTATGCGGACGTGCAAAAAACCACCACGCTTACGCGAGACAAAGTTGAAGAGCTAAACAAGAGCTTCAAACAAATGGACACCCGCACCAGCCGGGAGCAGTTGAACAACCTCGCCTACATCGCCGGGAAGTTGGGCATATCCACGCAGGATTTGGTCAGGCAATTCGTGGAAGCCGCCGATGTCATCAACATCTCCATGGGTGACGTGCTGGGCGATGACGCCACACTCGCCATTGGCAAGATGGTCAACGTCTTCGAGAAGTCGTCCGCCATTCTCAAAGAGAAGAACCTCAAAGAGCAGATGCTCTCTTTAGGCGCGGCGGTGAATGAGTTAGGCAAGACATCGACGGCGAATGAAAAATACATGGTCAACTTCGCCGGGCGGCTGGGCGGGATTGCAGTCCAAGCCAAACTCTCCGCCGATCAGATTTTGGGCTATGCCTCCGCACTTGACCAAGACATGCAAAAGGTGGAGATGAGCGCGACCGCTTTCCAGAAGCTAATCCAAAAGATCATCTCCAAGCCCGCCGAGTTTGCCAAGGTCGCAGGGGTGGAACTTAAAGCGTTCACCGCCCTGATCGAGAACGACATGAACGAGGCGTTGAAAAAGGTATTGAAAGGGTTCAGCGGCGCAGGCGGTTTCGACAAGCTCGTACCCGTATTTCAAGACTTGGGATTGGACGGGGCAAGGGCTGCCGCCGCCATCTCGTCACTCGCAAATTCGTTGGACAAGGTGGAGACGGCGCAAGCCACCGCCAACCAAGCCATGACCGATGGGGTGTCCTGCCTCAAGGAATACGACATCAAGAACAACAACATGCAGGCGAATTTGGAGAAAGCCCGAAAGAAGTTCAAGGACATGCGTTTGGAGTTGGGGGAGAAACTTTACCCCGCCTTGATGAAACTCACCAAGACAAGCACGGCGGGCTTGAAACTGCTTTCCAAAACCATCAAAATAGTCGGGGAGAACAAAGCCGCCATCGCCGCGCTGCTTGCCCCGTACGCCTTGTATCTCACCCGCCTGTTGCTGGTTGGCACGGCGCAGCAGGCGCATAACCTTTACACGAAAACATCCATCGCGCTAAAACACGCCGACAGGTCGATCACTTTGCTTTTGGCAGCCGCTAAATATAAACTAGCCGGCAACACGCAAAAAGCCACCCAAGCCATGAAACTCTACCATGCGGCTGCCAATAAAGTGCCGTGGCTTGCCATTGCATCTGCCATCACTGCTATTGTCATAGGATTAGGCAAATGGATAAAATCGGCAAGGGAGTTACGGAAAGAGTTCGACTTCAAGGGGGCGCATTCCGAGATGATGTTGGAAGTGAACCGCAATTACGAGGAGCAGTCAAGGGTGATCAAGGATTTGATCGGCATCATCCGCAATGAAAATTTGAGCAACGATGAACGCTACAAAGCCATCCGCAAACTGCGGGAGATCATGCCGAACTATAATGCCCAACTGACCGAGGAGGGGCGTTTGATCGAGGAGAACACCGCCGCCGTGGAGAACTACCTCGCCGTGTTGAACCTGAAAATCGAAGCCACCGCCATCAAGAGCAAAATCATGGAAGCGCAGGCGAAGTTGGACGAGTGGGAATTAGACAACGGGAAGAAACTGACCGGGGCGCAGGAGAAAGAGCGGGAACGGTGGCGCAAGATACAAGCCGCAAGCGAAGCCGATTGGAGCGAGTTCGGCAAAAAGATGAAAGGCTATTTCGCCGAGATAGGCAGCAGCAACTCCCGCAACAACGAGGACAGCCGCATCAACCGCCTCCGGGCGCAGCGGGGCAAGCTATACAAAGAATTGACCGCTTGGGAAGAAGCGTACCAAAAGAAACTGGACGAGATAACCGCCGCCGGGGGCAGCGCCACCGAAACGGTGACTGGGGAGGAAAACGCCTGCACAGGCGATTGGAACAGCTGCTCCTGTGCCGATTGCGAGACCAAACGCAACCATGCCGCCGCCACAACCGATGCGAACAAGGAACAGCTGAAAGAGTGGGAGAAGTTTTTGAAAGAGCTGGAGAAAATGAAAGAGGAAGAACGGTTGGCGGCGTTCAAAGGCGTGGAACGGGAGAAGCAAAAGACGGCGAAAGAGTTTGACGAGCAGATCGCCGCCGCAAAGCAGTTCATAAAATTGAAAGGCAAGGCGGCGTTAGAAGCCGAAAAGGAATTGCTCTCCCTCAAAGAAAAAGCAATCGCCCGCTTGGATGCCGAGCATCGGGAGAAAGAGTTGAAGAGGGTGGAGGAGAATTACAAAAAACTCTATGACAAGGTGGAGGAGTTGCAGGAGAAACTGGGCAACAGCCTCACCGACAAATACGCCGCCGAGCTTTCCCAAATCCAGCGGCAATGGAAAGAGACGTTGAAAGAGATCGATCAAAACATCGCCTTTTACCAATCCAAGCAATCCGAGCCTTACGATCCTGTAAGCGGAACGGGTTTGAGCGAGGAGGAAATCAAAATGCTTGAACAACTTTTGGAGAAGAGAAAACAAGCCATTGCGTTGGAAGCGGAACAGGAATTGGAAGTGGTTGCAAAAGCCGAAGCGGAGATCACGCACGCATTGCTTTCAGAGAAAGAAGCACGTGTTGCCGCTGTTAAAAAAGAATACGATGAGAGGATTGCCATTGCTCAAACCGCCATCGCCAAATTAAAGGAGTTAGGCGAGGAAGAGCACAAAGACAGAATTGAGCAGTTGGAAAAACAGATAGAGGAACTAAAAGAAAAGCTTGAAAAAGAGATGGGTGACATCGAAGCGTCATCTGCTAAAAAAGGGCTTGGCAAACTCTTTGATATTGACTGGAAAAACTTCAAAAAAGATTGGGAGAAAAACCTCGCCGAGATCGCCGATGTGATCCAAGACTTCGTGTGGACCGCCAACCAGCTCTTCGATTCCATCAACCAAATCCAGCGCAACAAAGAAGAGCGTTTGCTTTCCGACTACCGCCGTAAATATGACGAACGCAGGGATATTTTAGACCACCAGCTCCGGGAGGGCATCGTTTCGCAAGAATACTATAACGCACAGGTGGAACAATTGGACAAGGAACTGGACGCCAGGGAGCGGGAGATGGAGCTGGAGCAATTCCGGAGGGAGAAGAAAACGGCGGTCGCGCAGGCAATCATTTCAGGCATCCTCGCCGCCGTGAAAAGTTTTGAGGCTGGCGGCGGTTTCCCTTGGGGCTTGGTCACGATGGCGCTTTCCCTCGCCACCACCGGGGCACAGGTCGCAGCAATCTCCTCACAACCCGAACCCTATTTTACAGGCGGTTATATCGAGGACGAAAAGCTGATTGTCGCGGGAGAACAGGGTCGGGAGTGGGTCGCATCCAACACGTTACTGTCCAATCCGGAAACTGCCCCGGCAATTGAAGCGTTGGAACAATACCAGCGGGGCAACAAGTCAGCATGGGAAAATCTCAGTTTTACCGTTCCAAACGACAACAATCTGTCCCACGCCGCCACATCCATTAGCCGCAATTTTGTACCCGCAAACAATGCTAATGTAATCAATAATTACACCGCCACCGCAAGCCAAACCGACAACGCGATATTGGAAAACATGCTATACGAGATGAGCGAACTTCGCAAGTTCATGAGCGACCCCTCAAACCGCAAGGCGGTGTTGAGTAGAGATTTGCAATTACAGTTTGAGCAACAGGAGAACTTTTTAAGAAACGCGGCGGCGATAAAATAAAACGACATGGCGGCAAGCATAACAGAGAAACCTTTCTTGATAGACTTCGCTGGCAATTTGCTGGCGTACAAGCTCTCCGGCACGCCGTTAAGTGTTTCCGGACGCAAAGCCGTGACCAAATGGAAAATTGATATTTTTCCCCAAAGAGATTACGGATTTCTTATCAGCTATGGCGACAAAAGTTTTATGTTCACCATTAAATCAATCGCCGCTGCATCCAATGAACCTTACTATATCGCTTACCAAACAGACACCGCTGCATTGAAAGCCGAGTTGCTTTTGAAAATTGCAAGCAATTTTGAGATTAGTAAAGATTTTGCCGTGACCGTTTCCGATTCTTTGGAGCTGACGTTCACCTCCTTGCACCATGGCGGCGACATAGTTTCGCTGTCGTCTAGTGACCCGCAGGCGGTTCTAACGAGAATGTCCGCGGTTTCCGGCATCGAGCGAAAAATGAAAAACGGCTACAAGCTGTTCGCCCGCCTTGACGTTATCGGCATGGACAACGGCAGCATCCGACAATCCGCCACGCCGCATATTCTGTTGAGCCTTGATTCCTCCAACAGGGCTACGCTTCCCCTCGCCCTGCTGCGCTCTTACTTCACCCAAGCCGACATTCCCGGTTTGGACGAGCCTTTCCGAGCCTACCCGCTGCAATACGCCGTTATCAAATACAGGCTTGCTTATTCGGACTTTTTCGATGGGAAAGTGAAGGTAATCAAACATTCCGAATACCGTTACGCCGTTTCCGGAAAGATAAGCGA
>JAJDJJ010000046.1 GCA_030267125.1 Bacteroidales bacterium OttesenSCG-928-B11 | reverse complement strand
ATGTGGAAACGAAAATAGCCCTATTTTCCGCTATTGTAAAGTTTCTTGCCCAAATTGTTGAAGTTTAGGCAAACAATTGTGTCAAAAAGCAAGTAGATGCCCCAAATCACAGCAGACATAATAGCCACGTTTGTATGGTTGAGCTTTAAAAATAGCGCACCGGTATTGAAAAATGTGTTGTTAATGAAAATCAGGATTAATACTACGGCGATCAGGAACATGCCCCACCAAATTCCACGAAGCAACTCTTGGTCGCTTGATTTTTTAGGATTACGTTCTTTTGCATCGTGGTTTTCGATAATATATTCGGTGTCATCGCAAATTTCCGAAAGGAATGAATAGGGTTTGATGAAGTTATATGCGGGAATGATCCACCCCAAAAATGCCCAGTACGGTTTGGAACTTTTTTTTGTCCAATCGGCGGCAATTCGGTTGTTGATTGCGCTTTTGTAATTCCAAAATGCGAAAATAAAAATCTTCGCAACCAATAGAATTAGTGTGAAAGTGAATACCCATTTGAATGTGTTTTTTTTGCTGCCAGCCTCTTCGGCCAGGCTGTCGTATTTTTCCTTAATAGGTTCGTAAATAGCGGCTTTAACAGCTACAACCGAGTCGTTGGAATGTTTTATTTTAGTATGTTCATCAACATTGTTTGAAATGCGTTCGATGGTTTCGGTAAGCGCTTTTGCGGCATTTTTATCCGTGGGCATCTCTTTCACGAGCAGCGTATCCAAGCGATATTTGTAATTAGCCAAACGAATCGAGTCGCCACGGGTCGGTTGTTGAGCGGTACGTAGCTCTTCGTTGGCCTTGTCATGCGTTCTTTGGTAATGAACATATTCAACGTTCACCTTATCAAAACCAAGGAGTAATACCATGGAGATAATGAAAAGAATTAATATTCCTGCATTAAGAGCGATGGAAATTTTATTGAAGATTGAATTGTCCGTTATTTTTTTCATCGTTAATTTGGTTATATTATATTAATTATCAATATTGTATGCTTTTTTGTGAGCCTTTGCTCAAGCGTATGCAAAAATAAAAAAAAAGTGATACGCCTCTTGTTTTTAATTTATTTGAAATGAAAAATTTATTTTTGCCCCGTTATGACTAAAAAATATGCGGAAATTAAGGCGGAATTTGTCGAAAGATTGACACGTATTTATCCACCAAAAGAAGTTGAAGCGCTCTTCTATTATTATATAGATGGCAGATTTGATTTGAAAAAACATGTATATGTGTTAAATAAAGACAAAAGTATGCCGGAAAAAGACTATTTGCTTTTTCAGCAGGAGTTGGAATTATTGGAAAAAGCGTTCCCTGTTCAATATCTTTTGGGGACGATTGATTTCATGGGTATGATATTTTCGGTTGATGGGCATGTTTTGATTCCGCGGCCTGAAACGGAAGAATTGGTGCGGCTCATTTTAGATGAATATGAGGGCGTGTCTGGAAAGAAAGTGTTGGATATTGGTACAGGCAGCGGTATTATCGCCGTTTCATTGGCTAAACATTTGCAAGAGGCAAAAGTATCCGCTATCGATATCTCACCCGGTGCATTGCAAGTAGCCAAGCACAACGCAATGGTCAATAATGTGTCTGTCGATTTTCAAGAAGTGGATGTTTTATATGCGTTAGTGTCGGATTTCAATGGTAAATTTGACATAATTGTGAGTAATCCGCCTTATATTCCGGCGAAGGAGGAAGCGAATCTCCATGCAAATGTTGTGAAATACGAACCGGCATCCGCACTTTTTGTTCCCGATGATGACCCACTTGTTTTTTACAAGAAAATCATAGAGATAGCGGGGGATATCTTATCCGACAATGGGTCGGTGTATTTCGAAACCTATGAAGATTCCCACGAAGAACTGTTCTCCTTATTCAAAGAAAAAGGGTTTACCTCGATTCGTAGCTTCAACGATTTGCAAGGTAAACCCCGTTTTATGCGTGCCTCATGGCGCGTTAATTCGTGATCATATAAGGCGGGATATCGCGCCAAGCCCATTTGTCTTTTATGAATCCCCGTTCGATCAGGAATAATCCAGGATTAGAACGAATGGCATCGCGTACCATAAACGGCCCTTTGACGGGATCAATCGGATTGCTGTAGATAGGAAATGAGAGGTTGTGTTTGGCTGTGAAAGCGGCGACCTCCTCTTGCGTGGAGTTGGTGATTCCCACGAAGTAAAGATTGTTTTCCTCAGATCTTTTAATGATTTCTTGTAGGTTAGGGTCTGCGAAGGCTTTCCCGTTGGCATCATCCACATTGGGCATCACCAGTAAGAAAAGTGGAGTGAGATTATCTCTGTTGATCAATAAATTGGCATGATCTTTCCCGTTGGCATCCAACATGTTGAATCCTGGTAATTTAGGCTTGACAGGGGCTTTGACTAAACTGTCGATCCGATCCACATACTCATACTCATCGTAGAAATTGGGATTGCTGTCGGCTACGGTTTCCATATCCTCGACGGTAAGATTGATGACGGAGCTATCCCTCTTGCTTTGATAAATGAAAATCATCTCTTTTTCACCAGGTTGCTCGATGTATTGAATCACTAAGTCCGTTTCTTTTTTCCACTCGCTGAAATCGATGATGGGTAAATGCCTGTAACAATAAATTTGTAAGAAAAGGACGATAAACCCGCCTACACAGGCAAAACACCATTGACCCAATTCGGTCAAACGAATAGCCGGGATGGTTTTTCTTTTAACAAAAATAATGATGGTCGGAATTATAATCACCACATTTTTCAGGAAAGTTTCCAAATTATTCATTTTGATGGCGGCGCCGAAACATCCGCAGTCCTTAACCACTCCGAAGTCGTAGTCATAGTTTACTTCTAAATGTTCGGCAATGGCAAGCCAAGCGGTCAGCAAGAAGAAAAACGACATGAAGAGGAGGTAGCCCAATGAAGTAAGCTTAATTTTGATACGGAAGAGCATCATAAATCCCATGGTAAATTCCAAAATGTTCATGGCAAAAGCGCAGAACATGGAAATGGGATGCAGGAAGCCCATGCCAAAAGAGGTGAAATATTCGTCAAATTGTATGGCAGATCCTACGGGGTCGATTGCTTTTGTGAATCCGGAAAACAAGAATACGCCAGCTAGCAATATTCGCAAAATCATGATCCAAACGGGTTCTTTTCGGTTCATCTTATTTGGTTTTAGTTGTTATTCATTTTCAATAATTAATCGTATCAAAGCGAACATGGCATAATTGATGATGTCGAAATAGTTGGCGTCTAATCCTTCGGAAATGACTGTCTTTCCGTCATTGTCTTCTATTTGTTTAACACGCATTAGTTTCATTAAGATGATATCATCTAACGAACTGATTCGCATCTGTCGCCAAGCCTCGCCGTAGTCATGGTTTTTATCCATCATCAACATTTTGGCCTCATGCATATATTTATGGTACAGCTTTTCGATTTCCTCCAACTGCAGTGTGGACTGTTCAGACTCTTCAAATCCTTTTTCCAGTTGGATCAGCGCCATGATCGAATAATTGACGATGCCGATAAATTCGGGGATGATGCCTTCATTAATTTTGGCTTCGCCTTTAATTTGTATGCTTCTGATCCGATGTGCTTTGATGAAGATTTGGTCAGTCACGGCCGATGGACGTAAGATCCGCCAAGCTGTTCCGTAATCGCGGGCTTTTTTTGTGAAAATATCCGCGCACTGTGCCGCTACCAAGTCAAATTGCTCCGATGTATTTTTCATGAATGCTTACTGTTTGCTAAATTTACGGACGATAACTTCTTGTTTTTCAGATGTTATGCGAATTAAGTAGAATCCGTTTGCCAATTCGGAAACCGATATTTGTTCCTGCGAATTTCCATTTCCGGATACGCTTTTCACCAATTTGCCGTGGAGATCGATGATCTCAATGCTTCGGATTGCTATTTCTCCGCTGATGGTTATGTGGTTGTCCGTTGGATTAGGGTAAATGTTGATGTGAGGTTCGTAGGTCGGGTAATCGATGCGGGTTGGAGCAAAAACATTGTATTTAACTCGTTTGTGACTGATAGTACCGTTGTTATCGTAAAATGTTATCGTAAAAGGTATGGTTCTTTGACCTGTAGCGAAATTCAATATTTTCATGTCAAAAATATTTTCCAAGAAGATTGTTTGGCCGGCTGCCATGTCGCCAATATATGCGGAGTCATTAAATAGGGATGCATATTCAGATTCGGAAGATATTTTCACATATACCTGTTGTGCGTCAGTAGCGCCAATATTTTTTGCGGTGATATTCCACCCGCCTTGATGGCTGATGGTTAACGTATCGGTGCCAAAGAGCGAAACTTCCTCGGCGTGTATATAAATGCCGTCAGCAGTCATGGGTTCAATGGTGTGGGAGTAATGAATATGGTTTTGTGCTGAAATCGAGAGTGTCAGCTCCTTGGGGTTGTTGATGGGGTTGAAATTCAGGTCTGCTATGCCATACTCGTCGGCAAACAAGGCGCAGAGCAATTCTCCGTCTTGCAGTAGTGCTACGTATGCGTGCGGTACAGCATTGATGGTGAGCGAGGAAGACCCCATGCTGATGAAATCGGGAGCATTGACGGCCATGTTTTTTGGGATCGCCAAATAGGGCATTAATGATGGATCTCCCATTAATGTGTAAATCTCCCAATAGTATGATTTTCGATGAGACGTGGAGGATTGCACGGATAGATTCCCTGCGGTGATAATGGCGCCGCAGGTGGTATACCATTCGCTGAAATCTTCACCATGGGTGTGGAATAACCGATCAAAAACGCCTAAATTGTCAGCGTTATAGGATGGATTTGGCACAGTGCTGGCTCTAACACCCATCGACCAGTAGTAATCTTCGTCCCAGTATGTGTTGTCTGTGCCGCCGATATACGCTACCGCTCCTTTTCCCGGAATGCGGGTGATTGCCTCCGCAAAACAGACGGTTTCGTCGAATTTAGACGAGAGACAGCAGTTCCCGATCATCAAGCCGTACATGTCCGTATTGGTCATGCTCTCCACATGGTTGATAGAAAAAGAGGGATCGCCCCAGCCTTTTTCCGTGCAGTGTGCCGTATAGTTGGCAAACCCCGTTCCGCCGCTAAGCTCGCTGCGAATTTGTGCGGCTTGCGAACTGCAATTATATAAATGCTTGTATACATTCGTATAACCGTAATCTTGGTTTATATAATTATTGGATAGGTAATTTACTTGCCCGTTGGCATGCGTGGAACTCCAGTAGGAGTCAGTGCCGGCTATCAGCACCGCTCTTCCTAAATGCGCCGGATTATCAAAAAGGAATTGCTCGTATTTTAATGTTTTGGCGATTTGTGCCTCCAGCTGTTCCACTGTTTGCGCCGACATTCTGCCGTAATAGCAATCGGGTATGTTGTCGCCGTCAGTCCAAGTGAAATAATAAAGATCGGTGACGTGCGACCCGCGTGTAAAAGCGGGAATCTGTTGAATGTCGCCCATTAGCAAAACATAAGAAGGGGCGGGATCTTCTGCCTTGGCGGAAGTGTATTTCGATTTAATGAAACGTTGGATGTCTGATGAGCTTGTCCCAACGTTCTCATCATCGGTGTAGGCCACTTCAACTAAGAAGCCCTTCTCTTTTTTCCAAGCTATAAAATCATCGAAAGTGTTTCTGAACATGGCGTGTGCCACAATCAGATATTTGATGGGGACACTGTTTACTGGACTGCGGGTAGCCTTTGTGGTCAGCGGATTGATGACTTGCGAAGCTGCGCCATAGAAAAGCCCGTTGCCATGCAAGGTTTTCATCTCCAAAGTGGCTGGCACGTCAACGTTTTCGTAAACGATCTCCACTTTAGCCGAACGGTAAATCTTCAACTGGTTTGTCACCGGATTGTATTGGATAGGGGAGAAGTGGAGGGTGGCCAGCCGGGTGTTGCGTAAGATCCCTTCGATTTCCATCGTCACAAGGTCATTGCCGTAAAATTGATTCGAGTTGTAGATGGCTTTGTCTTTCTGAAAATCGAAAGGACCTGTGTGCGACTTGGCGTATGATTTTTGCACGGGAAAGAGCGGGTAATTTATGCCGTAAAATTCGGCATCCACAATCTCGAAGTTGCCGGGAGTAACTTTCAACACGGCGTTTTCACATAGCGGAATCTCTATCATCTTGACCAAAACGGGAATTTCCGGAGCGCCTACCTGATTGGATTTGTGAAAATTGGGGATTTCTATTTTGGAAAAGTAACCCTGGTCTGTTTTGATTTCCGCCACTGTAAACGAAGGTTGGTGGAACGTCATCTCGAACCGGTTCATGGAATTTTGCTCAATATGGTGCGCTAAGTTTTGGGAGTAGCAGAAAAAGAAAGTTGCGAAGATGAAAATAAGGGAAGATAGTATTTGTTTCATGGCATATTTGCAGTTTTTATGTGCGAGGGTTATTACGTGAATATATTTTTATTTATATAAAAACTTTAAAGCGCACAAAAATACATAAAAATATTTATGCAATACCTGAAATTTAACATCAATATCAATACCTCAGTTTTAGATCTTTAATTAATTGGGTAGTAATATTTTACGACATTCATCAATGGTGAGTGCTTTCATCAACAGCACCTTCCGTTCCTTGAAGTTGGGGATGGCTTTGAAGTAGCCGCCATAATGGAGTCTCATTTCAAGGACCGCCCGTCGTTCGCCTTTCAATTTGGCGGTTTCTTCCATTTGATTAAGGCAAACTTCCGCCCGTTTGCAAAAATCAGGATAAGAGAAAGGCACGCCTTTTACGTCGTTCTTGATCTCTTCGAAAATCCAAGGATTCCCAATGGCAGCCCGGCCAACCATGATCCCGTCCACACCATATCTGTCTTTCATCGTCATCGCTTTTTCCCCAGAGTTGATGTCGCCGTTTCCGATGACGGGGATGGTGAGCCGCGGGTTGGCTTTCACCTTGCCTATCATCTCCCAATCGGCAGTTCCGCCATATTGCTGGGAACGGGTCCTCCCATGAATAGTAATTGCTGATATTCCAATATCTTGTAACCTTTCGGCCGCCTCTACGATCGGCTTGTCACTCTCGTCCCACCCCAAACGAGTTTTAACGGTGACAGGTAGCGAAACGGCATCCACGACCGCCTTGGTGAGCCGCACCATCTTGGGGATATCCTTTAAAATCGCCGACCCCGCTCCTTTGGAAACCACCTTTTTCACCGGACAACCCCAATTGATGTCAATGAAGTCAGGGTTGTATTCCTCCGCTTTTTTAGCGGCAATGGAGAGCGAATCCTCGTTATGTCCGAAAATTTGCACGCCGAATGGCCGTTCATCTTCCTCAAAAGCCATCTTTCGGACACTTTGCCCCGCGTTATAAACCAAGGCGTCGGAGGAGATAAATTCGGAAATGAGGAAATCTGCGCCATATTTTTTACAAATCTTGCGGAATACGGCATCCGTAACACCTTCCATCGGCGCAAGATAAAGAGGAAAATCAATTTGAGATAATAATTCCGTATAGTTTTTCATGCAATTATATTTTTTATTTTAAGGTCATGCGCAGCTCGCATGAAGATGCGATTATCCTCTCGGATGATGCTTTTGTCGTGTTCGGCTCGTCCGGGAAAATCAGAGTGCAAAAATAATTTTTTCTCTATCGGGAACAAATAGCGTTTTTTTGCGACTATAGAATTAGAAAAAATATTACTTTTGCGGGATTTTATTGTAATCTGTGTTAAATATCGAATAAAAGCAACAAAATAAAGATAAATTAAATTTTACGGAAATGAAGAAGTTACTACTTTCTATTGTTTTATTAACCTTCTCCTTTTTTTCTTACGGACAGCTATTAGACTCGGCGACAATTTATTATGAAAATTTCGACGGGGCTACAGTTAACGTTAGTGTGGAAACAACCGGTTACTCTTTTTCCTGGAAATCGCAAGACCAGCACATCGTTAATAGTTGTAAAACTCTGGCTAAGTCAGCGCCAACCTCGTATTACATAGGCAGGGAGACAACGGCGGGAGCCCGAGGGGCAGCAATAATGGGGACTCCGGGATTTGAGGTTAAAACAGACCGCCCTCACATTTATTTGTCTTTCGATCATATAGCTAAACTGATGCAGCTGACGAATGACTACGCAAAGATAGCGGTTGAGTTTTCAAACGATGGACAAAACTTTTTCCCATATACAGCTGTGGATATTATTCCTGTGCCTAGTAGTAGCGGTAAAGTGACGTCGCATAGTTCAACTGCGGTCACTTACGATGCAACATACGGGTATAGTGAGATGAGTACTACTGCTTGGATGTCCGCAATACCGAATAATACTTGGTGGAGGAGCGAATTGCTCGATTTAGGAAAATTGATTCACCAGTCGCCCAATAAAAAAGCTTATTACCGTATTGTTTTTGTGTACAATCATGGCTCGGGAATCGTACTGCCAACCAATGATCCGGGTTGGTTTGTGGATAATATTAAAGTACTTGAATCCAATGCGGAAATATTCCCCCCGACACTCAGTTGGACAGTGAAACACTATTCAGAAACACCTTCATCCTACCGGGTTAATGCTCTAAACAATATCGGACCTTACGTAATTAATGCGGATATAGAGGATGCGGATACCGTTAATTTAGCGTCTATTGTCTTTACGTACACGGTGAATAACGGTCCAGCCCAAACACTCCCGACCACTATAGGCAGCAATTCTTTGAATGCAACCAGAAATCTCGTGAAAGCAAACTGGACGATACCCCAAATGTGTTACGGCGATACAATCCGATATCGCGTAGACTATGCCGATGTACACGGTAATGCCAGTTTTTCGGAAAGATGGTTTGTGCCATACACCAATATGGCTAATGTGACGAGCAATGATGCCGGACTTAAAGATTTTTATGGCTTCCCGTGGAATTTTTTCACCGGACAGTTAGATACGGTTAGTGCTATTCTGCATAACCGTTCCATTAATGCGCAACAACAGGTGCGTATAGGATGGACATTGAATGGCGCCGTTAAACCCGATTATGTGTGGAACGGAGATATGTGTATGGATTTTTATGACAGCATCCCTGTGCTTGGGACCTTCATACCCGCGAAAGGGTGGAACGAAATAGTGGCCTTTATAAAACAGCGGAATAATGCGCCTGATAACGGAATCGTGGCCAACGATACTATCAAATATCGCGGCTATGCTTGTGACAGTGCGATGAGCGGGGCATACACAATGGGAACACCCGCATCGGATTTTCCAACGTTGGACGCCTTGAAATTTAATTTATGGTATTGCCAGGTTAAAGGACCGATTACCATCAATATACAACCGGGAGAATACGAAAATTTTGTTTTCGATACTATTTATAATGGTATGTCGGAAACAAATTATGTGCAGTTTCAGTCAGCGACTGGGAATGCCGATGATGTGATTATCAAGGATGCGGAAGCCGCCACGAATTCGTCTTCTGCCGCATTGACACTGAAAGGAGGGCAAAACGCCGTTCAAAAAGTAGGCTATTATCGTTTTAATAATCTTACTTTTAAAGGAAAAGAAAGTAGTGCATCTTCACGCGGTATTTATTTTGCCGGACAGGGAGTAAGACACATCCACATCACAAACTGTAAAATCCAAATAGCGAACAATTTCACTACCACAGCAACCACGCATATAGGAATAGGCCGATTCCAAGCGGTTAGTACCAATAACGCGGTGGACACTGTTGTGATAAAAAATAATACTATTACCGGTGGCATCTATGGTATATATTACGTTGGAGGGAGTCATGCGACAACTAAAAATGTGTTGTGCATAGAAAACAATACGATCAGCTCATCTTGTAAGGGGATTTTCTTGAGCCTTAGCAGACCGCACATTATCGATGGAAATCGCGTGTATTCAGCAAATACAGACCCGAACAGCAATGTGAAATTTATAGGGATTCACTTGAATCAATTGGAACAAGTGGAATCTATCTCCGGAAACCTGGTGTCTTCCAGCCGGACAACGTATGGTATACAGCTGGTTGGTGTTGCCGGTAGTGGAGGTGCCGCCAATCCCATTTTGATGAGAAACAACGTAGTGAATGTTGAATTTGACGTCGCTTCAAGCTCAGGTATTTCACTGCAATCTTCAAGCAATCTACACTTGATAAACAACACGGTGCTTACTACGTCATTGAATATATTGGGGCAAACGGCTGCAATAGAAACCAAGTCAGGTGCAGTCAGCAATATACGGTTTATCAACAATATCTTCGCTAACCAGTGCCGGTCAACAACCAATAATAACTACGCCGCCTATCTGACCGTCTTGCCAAGCGCGTTTGTAGCCGATCACAACTGTTACCACTCTGATGGGAATAATTTGGCTTATTTTACCACGGCGAGAGCAACTCTCAGTGATTGGACTTTCGCGGTAAAGCAAGATACCAATTCGATTTCGCGTTTGCCGGAATTCGATATGTCTCCTTCAGATTTATTAAAGCTGAATGATTTTGCCGGATTCGAATGTCCAAGGCATGCCAATGTGTTGGAAGATATCCAAGGATTGAACCGGAGTTCTTTAACATTTATGGGAGCTTACACGATTGTGGTGCCGGCTATAAATTTAGCGGCAAATCGTTTGGCATCGCCTGTTGATGTTATATGCACGTCACCTACTTATCAATTCCAAGTGGCTTTGATGAATGCGGGAAGCGAAGCGATTAATTTCAGTCCAACCAACGCGGCTACCGTTCAGGTTGTTTTCAGTGGAGGGATCAATGCGACAAACACATTTACGCATACTTCCGGCACGTTGAACCCGCTGGAAGAGGTGATCGTGAATATAGGAACCCACGCATTGCAGCCTAATGCGGTCGTGAACATATTGATCGTGGCGAAACTGCCCGGTGATACCATCGCGGGTAACGACACTTTACGGACATCATTCAAAGTGGATTTGATCTCTTTGAATAGCGCGGTAGGGCATAATGAGTATGAGGAAAATTTCTCAAGTTCTTTAACCGATCCGTTGTGGAAGATAAACCAAGTGACCGGTGCCGGAAACTGGGCTGTTGAGCAAGGAACAGGAACAGATCCGGCAATAGCTCCCATTTATGGGACAGGAAGGTTGTTCTTTAATTCCAAAACCTTTGCTTCCAGTACGCGTTCCAAAATTTACCTGCCCACACTCTCCTTGGAGGGAAGTGTGAATCCAATTATGGAAATATGGTATGCGCATGACCAAAAAGGTACTAACAATACAAATGAAGGGATTGTTGTTTATTTGTCGACGGGAGGCGGCGAACCCTCCATCGCGCTGCGCGCAAAAGAGACAACGGCGCCGGCGGACACTTTGCTGAAGAGATACAAGGGAGGCACTGGCGCTGGCGTGTGGACGAAATATACGTTTGAACTTTCCAGTTGGATCGGAGAAGGTTGTGTGCGATTGGCCATCGAAGCCCGTGGAGCCAAGTCAAACAATATTAATATTGACCGTATTTTACTCCGGAATGTGTTGAGCAACGATTGTATGGTGAACGACTTTTACTACTACTCGGAAGCTCCAACACAACAAGAGTTATCTACCCGCGTGAAGGCGAGAGTGACGAACATCGGAGCGATGGATCAATCTGCTGTCTCCGTGACTTTGAATGTTACCGGAGCCAATACGTATAAGGAGACCATTTCCGGCCTAAACATTGAAACGCAACAAGAAATAGTTGTTTATTTTGATGGGAAAGACTTAACCAACCCGGGAGTGAATACCATTTCCGTATCCGTAACCCCTGACCAGGATGTGACGAATGACACATTATCTAAAATTTTGACGACATATACCAACAGGGTTTCTTACGCCGACACCAATACCCATACCATTGCCATCGGTTCAAATACGGCCGGTTATCAATTGGTGAACCGTGTCAATGTGGATGAAGAGATCATCGTGAAGGCAGTTCGTTTTTATCCGGTTAGTGAACTGGATGCCGTAGGTAAACGAGTGATAGCTTTCGCGGCAGACCCGCAAGGTGATATTCGTGTGATATCCGATACCGTGACCATCACTTCCGAGATGGTGAACACCTGGGTGGAAGTTCCTCTTATAAACTATGCGTTATCAAATGTTTCCGATTGTTTCTATGTCGGGATCAGATTGGTTGACCCGGGTTTGTATATCGGAGCGCAACTTGAGTCGCCACTCCGCGATTCCACTTTCTATACGCTGAATGCAAACGGTACATACAGTCCGCAAATTGTGGGAAAAGCCATGATCGGCGCCGTGATCGATAAATCAGTAACACAGGAGATGGCCATCTTGGAGTTGGTGTCGCCGAGGACGAATTGCGACTTAGGGACAGAAGACATATCTATCAGACTTACCAACAACGGTTCGCAAACAATACCCGAAGGCGCAGTGTTCCATTGCACAATCAATAATGTGAACCATTTCGTTGATACACTCACCGAGACACTCCCGCGCTTGGCAACCAAGGTGTTCACCTTTGCTGATCCGGCATTGATGCACAACAATGTGGTGAACTATGACTCCACGTTTGCCTTCAAAATATGGGTGGAATTAATTCCCGGCGACCGCATCAATTTCAATGATACGTTGGTGAAAAATATCATCTCTTTAGGTAAAGCAAACCTGCCGACCGCGGAAGATACCGTTTCTGTGAGTTACTACACCCAGGCAAATTTGACAGCCAATTACCCCGCTTCCATAGATCCAAACGATGGCGAGTTGTCATGGTTCGCAAATGTGGGGTTTGAAAAATGGGAAATGCTGTATCAGGGGGATACATTCACCACGCCAACCATATTTTTCGATACTACGTTTTATGTGAATGTGGCGCCCGGACATACCGAAGATGTCATAGTAGGGACTACCTTGGCTAACAATGGAACCGAAGAACCGTTTACAACGTCGTCGGGTTCTGCGAGAGGTCGTATTTTATATAGAGCGACAGATCTTAATGCGACAAGCAATCAGATTACGAAGATTGCATTAAATGTGCATTCGGCAGCGGCTGCCAATGTGGATGGCAACCCCATTAAGATATATATTAAAAATACGTCGATGGCATCTTTGGTGGCCGAAACAGTGACTTGGGCAGACGAAGTTGCCGATGCCTTGCTGATTTATGATGGAAGTTTGGTGGTAGACAAAACCGGATGGATCGATTTCCAATTTCCCGAAATTTTTGAATATACCGGTGACGGCATTTTAATCATGACGGAAACCAATTGTGATGGATCTTGTGGAACAATGCCGAAGTTTAAATATAGCACACAAAATGCAAATGCATCCGTGCAGTCTGCGGCTGTAGGGACTGAATCTGTTAAGTTTGCCACTCCTAAAAACACTCGCTTGCAGATGAAGTTTACATTTTCGCATTTAAGTTGCGCCAGCGAAAAAGTGCCGATCAGGCTCGTTGTTCCGGATATTCCCAACTACGATGTGGAGACAGTGGAGTATCTATATCCGGAAAAAGGATGTGATTTGGATGTGGAACAGACAAAAGTGACCATTCGCAATAGGCTCAATATTGTTATCCCTGCGAACAAAGTGATCGTGTATGCGCAATATAAAAACTCGGTGACAGGAAACACCTCGACCATCTCACATACCATTGACGAGGAGTTTGCTCCGCTGGAAGAGAAAGAGGTTACATTCACTACACCGTTTGATTTCAGCGCCCGGACTACCGCTATTGACTGGGGGTATGTTGTGTATACGGATATTCCCAGCGAAACGCTGGTGTACAGAGCTAATGATACCATAAAAGGATCGTTCAAGGCTAACCAACGAGATTGGTTCCCGGATGTGATAGATACAGTGGGCGAATACTCTAAGACATTCACTATTATATTGGATCCGAAGAATAATCGTAATTTCTACTATAATTCCGCAGATGCAGCTACACCGTTTGCAGGAGGTACTAATGGTATAGCTTCTTGGACAACACCGGCATTGTTTGATACCGTAACCTATTGGGTGGAGGCTTTGAATAAGGCAACTACAAATCCGCGTTGTATTACTAAACGGGTTCGGTACAATATCAATGTTGTGGTTCCGGATCATGATTTGAAAATGCTCTCGCTTAATTCCCCCGGTGATTTCGAGTGCGGTTTGATGCACGAGAATTTGAATGTGAGCGTGGCTAACACAAAAGATTCTATTATTCCGTCCGGCACCTTTAAAATTGATGCCAATTTTAAAGGGACATCCGCAGGAACGATTGATCGATCGGTGTCGCATACCATCAGCACACCCATCAACGGACAAGCTACGGTGGACATTCCATTTACCAACACGGTAGAATTAGGCTCGAAGACACTTAACAATATATATGATTATAAGATTGTAGTGAACCCTGTAGCTGCAGGAATGACACTTTATCGAATGAATGACACTATTAAAGGAACATTGAAAGTGCCGGCAACTCCGGATGCACCACCAACGCATAATGTATCAGTGTTGTACGGTGATCCGGCATTGGTAGCCGCTCCCGCGTCCGCAGCTCCGCTCAACTATTTCTATTTCTACGAAAACCAAAACAGTGACAAACCGATAGCTGAAGGTACCTCGTTTACCACACCGGAGATTTACGCGACTACGGAATATTACTACAGCGGAAGAATCACAGACCCTGAATTTGATACGCTGATTTCATTAGATCGTGGTAATTCATCCGTTACCGCACCGTTTGATTTTGAATCCCGCACGGGAAAATCTCAGGGGATAATCCTCTATTTGGCATCGGAACTTGGAGAGTACAGTGGTACTATAGATACCATTGCACTGCAAGTGTCGCAAGATAGTTACGGGGAAATTCCAGTCAAACTCTATTTGAAAAATGATACGCGAACAGCATTGATCAATAATACAGTATATGATTTTGCAAACTTGACCCATCCGGATTCGGCTACGTTGATTTTTGATGGCAGTACCGATTTTTCCAGCGCAGATGGATGGTTCCGTATTTGTATCCCCGGAGGATTTGAATATACGGGTGGAAATTTATTACTCTTGACAGAACATGATTGCGACGGGGAATCTTGTAAGGTTTTAGGTGTATCGCCGCTACCGCAATTTAGAGGTACTGCTGCAAGTCAACGCGTGGTAAGTCGTACTGCCACAGGGGCGACAGATAAGTTTACCGCTTCCGGTACTCGGATTAACACTCGTTTTTTTGTCAACTATACGTGTGAATCAGCGATACGTTCGAAAATTACCGTTACCCCGACCAATGTGCCGGCACGTGACTTGATGATGGATAGCATCGAAACCCCAATCACACCGAAAAATGGATACACCGCGAATGAAATCATAAAAGTGCATTTCAAGAATTTAGGAACAGCGGCGGCAAGTGGATTTAGTGTGGGTTATATATTAGATGGAGCACCGGCTGTTTTGCAGAGTTACTCAGGTTCAGTTCCGGCTGGGGCAACAAGAACTCACTCTTTCCCGGCTATTGACCTCTCCCATATCTATTTCGACACGGAATTGAAGGTGTTTATTTCGTGGACCAATGATGGATATCATGCTAACGATACGCTTACGACAATCTTGAGACGTCCGGATCCTCATCATTGTGTCTCCCGTGCGACAGATGCTGCCGGAGCAGATATCACCTTTTTCACTTTTGCCGGTGTGTCTACGGGAACAACGCCTCCTCCAGCTTCTGCAGCGAATTTTAACTATAAACTTTCCAATGAAGAAAACGGTAGTTATACGGATTATGCTAATAACCCGGGCGAGCCTGTGAGAGAAGTGGTGCAAGGCCAATCTTATCCCTTCTCCATTACCAACTCGTTTTCGACCCCCAACGGAGTTAATCTGTATAAATATATCTTTATAGACTTGAATGGTAACAATGATCTCGAAGATCCTGAAGATAAAGTATTCTTCACTCCGTCAGCGATCTCAGCGCCCAGTACAACCAAGCTGGAGAATGTGATAACATCAGGTGTTGTAACGATTCCATCTGATGCAAAGTTGGGTGTAACGCGTATGAGAGTGATTGCCTCTACTGTATCCACAGGGCATCCTTGTTCGCCGTACGTTAATGGGGAAACCGAAGATTATGCCATCTTGATAGTAGAGCCTTACGAGTACGATTTGGGTATTTACCAAATATTCCATCCGGTCGGAAATATTTGCGCTGATGCCAATGGACGCATCCGAATTGTTGTTAAAAATCACGGAAAGAAGACGGTGCAATTCACGGAAACCGAACCGTTGCAGTTTACGGCTTATATTACAGGAGCGGTAACCGCTACTTATACAAAAAGTATCACATCAGGTTCATTGGCAGCCGGAGAATTGATGGATGTGATCATAGATAATGTTAACTTCGGTATGGTTGGCGATTACACAATGGATCTCAGTATGTCGCACCCAATTGATATGTATTTGGTGAACAATAAAGCGACAAGTAATGCTACGGTTGCGAATACCAATGTTTGGGATTTGGAGAAAGAACCATTCTTGACGAACGGCTTTGGTGCAAACTGGACGGCCACGCAAACAAATACCAATTACAAATGGACTATCCAGCAAGGAGAAACGGATCATTATCCTAGTGCTGGCCCCGCACATGACCACACTGTAGGTGATCCGCAATTCGGACTGGCAGAGGGTTTCTATGCCGCTGTTGTGCCTACTGCTTCAAGTGTGAAAACAGATAATGTTGCCACTTTGACCAGCGCATGTATAGACTTCCATTACGAAGATGGTTATCCGCAAAGAATAGGATATTGGAGCCACCTCTTTGGATATCATGCCACGGCTGAAGCCAAATTCTATGTGCAGATCGGATCGGGTGATAATTATATCCCTGTAGATTCGGTTATCAATTCGACCCAAACACTTCCCTCTGACAATTGGTTGAAACGTGTCGTTGATTTGTTGGATATTGATGAAGTGGCGCGCATCAGATTTGTCAGCACCGGATTTACCACCACTCCGGCGTCTGCGTATAAACAAGGTGTTATTCCGGCAGTTGATGATATTGAAAAGACAAATGGTTATCCGGATATCGGTGTTAAAGAAATTATCTATCCCAATATTTACACCAGCAATGATTGTGTCGGATACTCTGATTCTGTAAAGATGGTAGTCTTGATTAAAAACTACGGCAAAGTGCCTGTTACCGGTTTTGATATCATAGGAAGAATGGAAGTGGGGGCGATATCGCAAAGAGTGGAAGAGCATATTCCGCTGACGCTTCAGCCGGGTGAAGAGCTGGAATATACATTTGAAAACAGCTTGGTGACCACGGAGATCTATTTGCACAACAAATTTATTGCGGAGGTTAGTATGCAGTTCGATTCGGACTATACCAATAACAGGAAGGATCAGATCAGTTGCTTAATTGATAAAACGGGTGTTGTGAGCTACTCGGACGATGGCGTGATGTTGGGTCAGAATATCCCGAACCCTGCGAGTATGTCAACCGTTATCCCGTTCTACATCCCGCAAGGGGGGAGTGTGAGATTTACCATCCATACGATCGAAGGGCAGTTGCTTTATGACCATGAAGGAACTTACGATATGGGTGATCATAACCTGGAGTTGAATACCAATCAATTTGCGAATGGACTGTATTTCTACACGTTATATTTCAACGGTACCGTTCTTTCAAAGAAAATGGTTGTTCAGAAACAGTAGATTTGAAAAATAAAGACTTGAAGTCGCAAAGGCTCGGAAGGAATTTTCCTCTCGGGCCTTTTTTTCGGCCCCTTATTAACATTCCACTATTGAAAAAACGATACGCTGCCTCTTTTTTTCTCGGTGTCATTTATTTACTTTTGTCCGTTTATTTGAATAAATATAATTGTATGAAGCAGTTAAATGTGATCCGATATCCGCTTATTTTTCTCTTTCTCATTTCGTTACCTTTATTTGCGCAGCATCCAGTGGTTTTTGACTCTCCGGATTCCGAGTTCAGTTTGGCGATGGAACTTTTCCAAAAGGAGAAATATGGAGCCGCACAGCAGATGTTCCGCTATGTGTATGAAAATACTACGGACAAGCAACACGACATGAAAGCGGATTCCTATTTCTATATGGGAGTTTGTGCCGCGCATCTCTATAATAATGACGCTATTTTTATGCTGCGTGATTTTATCCGGCGTTATCCGGTCCATGCCTTTGTGCCGGAAGCCAATTATTATCTTGGGAAATTCTATTTCTTTAAAAGACAGTATAAAAAGGCTTTAGCGTATTATGATTTGATCGATGAAAATGATCTTGAAAAAAATGAGCTGGCGGAGTTTTATTTCAAAAAAGGGTACTGCTATTTTGAAACAAAACGAAGGGAAGAAGCGCGCGCTTATTTCGAGAGGGCGAAGAATGAACAGAGTGATTATCGTTACAGAGCAGTCTACTATTTGTCGCATATCGCTTATCAGGAAAAAGAGTATCAGGCGGCATTAGAGGGATTTAGTTCGCTGCTCAGCCACCCGGAGTACGCGGAGGTTGTGCCCCAGTATATTGCACAAATTTATTTCTACCAAGGTAAATATGATGAAGTGGTGGCGCGTGTTCCCGCATTCTTAAATCAGATTTCTAAAAAAGAGAAGGTGGAGATGGAACGAATATTAGCTTTATCATACTATAACTTGGGGATGTATGAGGAAGCGGCACCTTATTTCCAAAACTTCATTGCCACTAACAACGGCGAAATAGACCGCAACGATTATTACGCGATGGGATATACTTTTTACAATCTAAAAGAGTATAAGAACGCGGTTGAATACTTGTCAAAAACAACCAAAGAAAAAGATGAAATGACACAAAACAGTTTCTATATTATTGGGGATTGTTATGTGCATTTGGGTAAACTCCCCTTAGCTTCACAGAGTTTTTATGAAGCTTATAAATTTGATTTTAATGAAATTGTAAAAGAAGACGCGCTATATAATTACGCAAAACTGCAATACGCGACTTCCGCATCGCCGTTCAGTACAGCCATCAAAGCGCTGGAGTTTTATATCGAGACTTATCCCAATACAGTGCGAAGCGAAGAGGCTAAGAGCTATTTGTCAACGATCTACATGTCCACTAAAAACTACCAAGCGGCAATCAACTCATTGGATAACATCCGTTCTAAATCACCCGACTTATTGCGAGCCTATCAACGTTGCACCTATTTCCGCGGCATGGAGTTGGTGAACGCTACACGGTATAGCGATGCGGTACAGATGTTTAATAAATCGCTGCCTTATCCTTTCGATAAAGACATGCGCTTGTCTACCATGTATTGGAAGGCCGAGGCGCAATACCGGAGTGGAAAATCCAGAGAGGCATTTTACGATTTCAAGGCGTATCAGCAGGCCGATAATGTTTCAAAAAATGAGTATTATCAAATGTCGTTCTACTCTTCCGGATACAGTGCGTTGAAAATAAATAATTATAACGAAGCGCAAATCGCCTTTTCAAAATTTATCCAGTTTAAAGAGACCAAAGAGACACCGGCGATTTATGCCGATGCGATGGCGCGGTTAGGCGATAGTTATTATATGCAAAAAAATCTGAAAACAGCGATCAAATATTACGAAGAGTGTGAATCGTTGATGCAAAGCAATGCCGATTACGCACTCTATCAGCAAGCAAAATGTTATGGATTCCAAAAGGAAGACCAAAAAAAGATCGCCGCATTAGAAAAAATGACTCTTTACTATCCGAAATCTGCCTATAGTGATGATGCGGAATACGAACTGGCAACAACTTACCATGCTCAGAATAATTACACCATGGCGATCTCGGCATACAAAAACTTCATCTCCAAGTATCCGAAAAGCCCGTACATAAGACAAGCCTATAATAAGTTGGCGCAATCATATCTCAATTCGCAAGACGAGCAGATGGCGATTGCTACCTTCAAGTACGTTTTCGAGAAATACCCGGGGTCACAAGAAGCGAAAGACGCGATGGCGAACCTGGAAACGATCTACACCGAACAAGGAAATACGTCAGATTTTTTCGACTATATCAAAACGAAAAACATGAATATTTCAGAAAACCGCCAAGATTCGGTTTCGTTCAAAGCGGCTGAAAACAAATATATCAGAGGAGATTGCGATGCGGCAGTGAAAGGGTTCCAAAGCTATTTGAAGCAATTTCCCAATGGATTGTTTGCGGCAAAAGCGCACTTCTATAAGGCTGAATGCGAATATGGCTCAAAGAATTACGATAGTGCGTTGCAGAGTTATGAGATTATTATAAATAGCTATAAAACAGAATTTAATGAAACAGCCGTGCAAAAATCGGCATCTATACTTTTCAATAAAAAAGAGTATTCAAGGGCATTGTCTTACTTCAAGATGTTGTACGATTTGTCGACCACACCGCAAAACACGCTTTATGCGCAAAGCGGTATCATGCACTGTGCATACGCATTGGGACAATATCGGGATGCGTTGACTGCCGCTCGTAATGTGCTGGCATCCTCCAGTAACGATCAGGATTTGATAGATGAGGCGAAATTGATTGCGGGGAAGTCGGCGTTTGAGATCGGTGATTATGCTACTGCCGGGACTTGGCTAAACGAATTGGCGAAGAATACGACTAATGAATTTGCAGCGGAAGCCGCC
>JAJDJJ010000045.1 GCA_030267125.1 Bacteroidales bacterium OttesenSCG-928-B11 | reverse complement strand
ATGGGGACAGAATTAAAAAGGGGCGCAACCGTATGGCTGCGCCCCAAAGGGTTTGGCGATTTCAGCAACTCTATTTAAGGAGAATTTATTACACTACATAACTATCACGGGTGCTATTTCTCAACCACAATTTTCATATTCACAATATCATGAGCGTCAGCTGTGAGCATGAAGATATAAACTCTCGAAGCAATTTTCTGAGCATTCCACACCCATTGTCCCTGTGCATTTCGAGGCTGCGGGATATCACATGGCGATCATTCTGCTCAGTGTTGGTTTATTGATAATTTCAAGGTTTTTCCGTGTCAAGTTACAGGTTAAATTTTAGCAAAGCACAAAACTCCCACTTGCAACTTTTACGTCAATGAATTATATACGTTGCTGTGTGTCAATATTTTATTCACTATTAATCAGTTAACTATCTATAGAGAACAAAATTCCTATTATGAGTGACAGTTGTCGTGTATCGGAATGGGAAAGATTTGAAAGCCCTTTGTCTTTGGGATTGAGGATGGCAAATATGTCGGTAAACGAAAGAAATGTATGTATGTTTTTGGGGTATCTATTCCTAATTCCTCCATTTTTTGTTCTATCTGGTGAAAAATATCAACCACGCTCTACAACATTTCCGTAGAAATGCGCTATGAAGATTTCTTAATAATCCATACATCTTGCTGTGGCTTGCCGTTTTTTATATCACCTTGTATATATTCCAATACTTCATTCGGTTCAACCAATTCTTTAACAAAGGAAACTGGCTGAAATGCACTAAAAGTACGATGACCTTCTTTTGTATTTGACTTGACTACTAATTCTCCTTTTTCAAATTTAATTTTCTCTACTTCTGCTAATTTTCCTTTAAAACTGCCACCCTGTAATGTGAAAAGCATAATTCCCCCAGGTTTAAGCACCCGTAATAATTCATCAAACCAAGCAAAATGCATCTCCTTGGACAGATGTGTAAATACAGATATACCATATATAATATCAAAAGTATTGCTTTCGTAACTTAATGGCGGAACAAGTTTATTTGTGCTAAATGAAACATTCATAATGTTTTTATTACACCAGTTAATGTATTTTTGATTGTAATCAGTTCCATATAACTTACAAGAATTATCTATAAAAGAAGGCAAGTGTCTAATAACTCTTCCTGAACCACAACCCCAATCTAAGATATTAATATTTTCGAGTTTTTTATATTTTTCAAAATGGTTAATTAGCCATTTTGCTGCACTTCCGTTATAAAAATTAAAGTAGTTCAGACCAAATGTTTCATAGATGTAATATGCTGGAGGTAACTTAACATCACTATTTTCCCTGAAAAATTGTTTCCTTAAGCGATAAGTCTTTATATAATTGACATAAAACATCATTTTATCTGCGATTTTAATCAAACCAATCTTTCTTAACAAAGACGATAATGTGTATTTATTCATAAAAAATGATTTCAAATCTACTGTAAAAATACTTTTTTATTATCTTTCTTTCGTGAAAGAAAATAATAGATATAAGCCCTATAGGGGCTGCTATCCCCAATCATTGAAATATTACTATTTTGCACTTCCCAGCCGTCCTTACTATAATTTGATAAAATATCAGTAACTACAGTTAAATTGAAAGGTTCAACATTTTTAAATGACTTCTTATCAAATGAAATGGAGTCTTTTGAAATATAAATATTACAACTTGATCCAGCAGTTTCAACAACAATAGTTAAATATTCATTTTGATTATTTATGAAAACTGAATCTTGATTTGTTTGAGCCATTGCTGAATAACTCAAACAAAATATGAAAATCATGATTAAATTCTTCATACACTCACTTATTGAAGTAGGATTTTATAAGTCTTTATTTCAGAGGAAGTTCTTATATGGAATAGATATAATCCTTTTGTTTGATTTGAGATATTGATATCCAAATCATTTTCGGAAATTTTGTTATTAGTATATATGACCTTCCCTAGAATGTCAGTAATTGTAATTGCCTCAACAGTATTTAAGTTTTGTTCAATATGAACAATTCCTTCTGTAGGATTCGGATAAATTTTGATATTACTATCATGGATAACATCTTTTAGTAAAAGTTCTTCGTTATTATCAGAAATATTTGCAGATTTTGATGGAGGTAATTCTGTACACGAAAATAGAGGATCACGGATTATAGTATTTCCAAAGTATGGAAATGCGTCCCTACCTTCGGCATGAAATCCAGCAATACCTGTAAAACCTGGCGTAAGATTTATTTCGTTTGCAAAATTGGAATCAACAATTTCTCCATTAAAAACAAATCGTTTTTTTGAGAAATCATCAGTCTCAACATACGCAGGAATAGCATCAGACACACTTCCTCCTTTGGCTGTTTTATATTGTTTTGGTTTAACCGGAGGTTTTGCTCTCCATGTAAACAATAAAAACGCCATATAAATCACTAATACGATTATTACAAATGCTGTCATCTGGGTGTGTTTAATTCAATTATTACTTTTTCGGTAAATGAAATGCTAATATATTTCAATAAAGCTATTATAAGCCAAACTAATAAGAAGAAAACCATTTTTATCAGAGAAGATTCAAATGCAACAGTACAAATCAAAAACACAGCTAAAAGAGCTATCGAGAAAGAATTAGATATTCCTATTTTTTTCAATTGCTGTTTACTGTAATCATGTATGGATATGCAGTATGCTGTTTCAAAAAAATGCAATGCAATAATCATAGTTAATGAAAAAAGATATGTTTTTGAGGCCACAACAATATCTGGAGCTATGAGAAAATCAAAACTACATTTTTGAATAAATGCAGGAAAAGTGGCAGCCATTAAAACTACAGCCCACATTAATGCATAAAAAAAAGCCACTACTTTTCGATACCTAATATCTTCCATTCTTGAACACATTTAAATCTTTCTCACAAAATATCTCCTTGCAATTATGCTACTATAACAGACACAGTACTAACATAGTTCGCATCAGTTTGCAAAAATAATATTTTTTTTAAAATTGAACCGAAAAACATAAAATAATGTAAGTGTGTCATATTCAATATGCTAAAAATAAAAATTTCTTATTGAGAGGTATGTATTGGATTTATTGACAACAAAAAAACCGTGTCTCCACGGTCTTTCCAACTAAAAAATGTATGAAAAAATGAGTACCGGTTAAGGTCGTTAAATGATGTCCGAAACGCCGGTGATGGAGTCGATCGTTCCGGTATAAATTTGCGCTGTGGGCGTGTCGTACACGAAGTTGAAAGTCCCGCCGTTGTTGTCGGTTATCGCCTTCCCGGATGACAACTCCACGCTGTCACCGAACTCGCACCCCCTGTCCTTGTCGCCCAAAAGGTGGACTTCGCCGTTGTTCAGCCTGCAAAGCAATAATAACTCGCTGTTCATCACGGCGGCGGTAAAACCAAGCAGCTTAGCCTTGAATCCGGCGTGGAATATTTCAAGGTTGGCTCTGAACGACTTCCCGCCGAACGTGCCTTGGGTGATGTATTTCAACTCCCCCATGTCCCTGTTACAATATATATGGTAGAACCTTTTGTCGTTTACCATGACGATATCGCCTTGCAATACCGCAAAGTCCTCGAAATGGTTGCGCAAGTTGGGCAGAGAGGGGACAGAGGCTACTTCATCTTTCAAGGCGATGTAAACGCTTTTCACGCCGGACATGTTATTGCCGCAGTTCGCCCCCTTGTTGAGATCCTCCATCTCCAAAGAGCATATTATGTTGTTGTCGTTTGGCATAGTTTATTGACTTTGAATTAGTATTATTATGGCTGTTCGGTGCTTTCCGGTTCTTCCGGCACGGGCGGTGCCGCGTTGCCCCTGGCGGCGTTCACGGTGGCATCGGTCGTCCAAACCAACTTGTTGCAACCAAAGCCCACCGCTTCCCACCAATGGATCAAGAACTTGATTTCCCTGTCATGCTTCTGCAAGTCCACATGCACCTTGTCCAGATCGCGTTTGCGCAGGTGGAGCATGTTCTCGGTCATCGTGGTGAAGATGTCCTTGGTGCCGTTCATCGAGGGCAAGCCCACGACAACATGCTGCGTGAAGTCGATCGAGGCGTTGATCTTGTCGGCGGAATCGATGAAATAGTAGCCGTTAGCCCTTTTCGCCGACTTGAACGCCCGCACCCATTTCTGGGCCACGAAGTGGATCAGCCTCTTGCCCGTGTAGAGTTCGGAAATCTGTTTGTCATACATTTCCAACTGGTCGAAAATGGTGTCCTCGTTCAACTCTCCGATTCCCTCCACGATGTTGATCGCGTAGGTCGGATGGTCGGCGCCGTCAAGCAGCTGCTTGCGCAAGCCGTCCATGCTCTTGCCGGAAAGCCCGGGAACGCCCTCGCGCGGCTCTTCCCAAACGCCCTTGTAAACCTCGTTGAGTTCCTTGTCCTCTATGGCTTGCTCCACGAGATACTGCTCCAACATGTACTTCACGATGGGCCAGTTCTCGATCGTGCGGCTTGAATCCCCGCCAAGGAAACCAAGCCATGAGCTTTCGATGTCGGTCGGGAAAAACTTATAGTCTATCTTCATGGGGCGAAGCTCGATCGGGTTGGGTATGAACTCGACAGCGCCCTTTGGCGTGAAGCTTTTTTGGAAAGCCTGCAAAACAGGGTTGAAAATGTTGTTGGCGAGCTTGAATATGGTGTCGTCCGTGACCATTTTAGTGGCGTGCCCCAAGGTTTCGCTCGGCTGCATGAACGCCTTTTTGAGCCGGGTGAGGTTTTGTCCGTTCTTCTCGTAATATTGTCCGTACTCCTCTAAGATTTGGGTTATGTTGAGTTCCTGTGCCATGTATAGAGTGTTTAGAGTTCTTTTGAAATGCTTTGGTAGTAGCCGTTATTCCTTTGCCAGTCGGCGAAGGTGTCGGCGGGTTTGCCGTCGTTGTCCTTGCCGTCCACGTTTGTTGTCGAGCCTGGCAGTTTGTCCACGATGGCTTTGAGGTCGTCGCGCTCCTTGGTGATGGTGGAGACGCAATTTTCAAGGCTTGCCTTGTCGTCAGCCAACTTTTTGTGGTTGTTTTTCAATTCTGAAAACTCTTTGAGTTGGTTTTCAAGATTTTGCATCTGCTTGTCGGAGAAGAGATGCCCGCTTTCCTTTGCGTACGCGGTTTCGTCTCCGATGGCTGCAACGGAGGCGATGAGGGGGAATTGGTTCTTCATAGTCTGTGTGTTTTGAGTGTTGGTAGATTTTTGAGCGGGGAAAAGAAATTCCCTTATCGCGTTTAGAAAGGATTGCGGGGCTTCCTCCCCGAATGTCGGCGCGGCGGGTTGTTCCTCGGAGAGGAAGCCCGAATATTCTTCCGGCAGTTCCGGTAAATCGGAAAGCGCGAATGCCGCCTTGCTCACGCAAGCGGCTTTCGCGCTTTCATTGTAAATCTCGGTGATGAATCCGAAGTCGAGGGTCTCGGCGGCGGTGAGCCACTTGCCGTTGCCGTTGTTGGCTTCCAATAATGACTTCACGTCTTTGTTATCCCCGCAAACGGAATTGTAGATTGCCAACAGCCTGCCGTTGACGGTGCGTTGGCTTTCAAGTTCCGCCAACAGCCTGTCCTCGTTCACCCTCCCCGGGTTTGCTGAACATTTATGGATGAGAAAAAGGGCGTTTTTGCTCATTTTTCGAACCGTTCCCGCCATCGCTATGATCGTGGCTGCGCTGGCGCAAAGCCCGTTGACCTGAGTGGTGACCGCGGCGGGATGATCCGCCAACATGTCGTGGATGGCGAGGGCGTGGTTCACGTCCCCGCCGAGGGAGTTGATCTTGACGGTGATGCTGTCGGCTTTCAGGTTCTTCACGCGGTCGAGTTCCTCCGCCATCAGGCGGGCGGTGTTCTCATCATCGTTTTTGTCAAAACCCTCGAAGCCGATCACGCCGTACACCTCTATTACGGCTTCTTTGCCGCTGTCGATGAATTTCAATCCTGTTTGTTGGCTTCCCATTTGCTTTGTTTTTCGACAAAGTTAGGGCGCGCGGCGGCGGCGGGTGTGGACAGAATACTATAATATAGTATTGCAGAATGGCTCGGTCGAGTCGCGCCTAAAAACTAACTCGTACAGGTGTCTATCCCCCGCCTTTGCCTTTCCCACGTGCCGCCAAGTGAAGATAAGCGGCTCGGAAAGTGAACCTGCAAGCCATACATTATTATTATTGTCTTTGATCTTCACCACGAAACGCTGTCGGGTCATTTTGTCAAACAGCGAGTCGTGGGCGTTCCGCGTTGCGGTGAGCAGGCACTTGACCTCGTTTCGATAGACTCCGTTATCAAAGTCGGAATTCATTTCGAAGGAATCCGCTTCGATTTCGCCAAACTCGAAACCGTTCCTCATCGTGGCGATTTTGGTTTTAACGTCAACGTAATCAATGCTTTGTATTTCAAAATCGGGTGCGGCGAAAAGTCTTTTGTTGCCCGCCATGCCGCCGGGGAAGGCGTTTCTTGTGATTTTTTCCATGTTTTTTCTTCTTTACGTCCGAAAAGGACAATTCCAACATTTTTATTTGTGCTTGTTTAATGACCTTTGTTTGACGACTTTATGACCATTTCAGCCAGATCGTTCTTGAACGCTTTCTCCGTCTCCATCCAATGGCGTTGGTAGTGTTTCCGCAATGCCGGGTAGTTGAGCTCGTCATCTTCAAAAAGGGAGTTCAAAAGGTACTCCTTGATCGCCGTGTCGCGGGGTATCAAGCCGTAAACGTGTGCGAGCAGGACTTGATAACAGGCATTGTAGAGCAGTTCCTCGTAGAGGTACTTGCTAAGGGAGACTTGGTACACGGGGGTGATCTCGTCACCGTAGTGGTGGTAGTCCCAAGAGGTGATCTGTATCTCCACTTCTTTCAGCTTGTCATAGCGTTTTGAGAGCATGCTCGGCACGGCGACCTTTTGCCGTGTCAGCCCGGCGGAAATCAGTTTGTAATAAAAATGTTTTCGCAAGTCATACGCTCCCTGCTTTTTTGCGAAGTTGTTTTCAAGTTGCCGGTGGACGGCGGGGTGAACCCGCACTTTCACTTTGTGGATGTTTTTTGACGCCATATTTTTTTTTGTTTTTTGTTCCGAGGGGTGATATGCCCGTAAGACAGACAAGACAATAAGACAAAATCACTTAAACTACTGAATGATAGATATATAGTGTTTTTTCTCATGCTTTTCCTTGACTTAAAACCCTCCTTTTTTGACTTGCCGAACTTAAAATCGAGATAATGCGGGGGCGGTTTTGTCGTTTTGTCTTGCCATGTCTTGTGTTTGTCTTGTTATTTTATGTTTGTAACTATTTGATTAACTGCATTGTCTCCTCTGTCTTGTTTGTCTTATGAAAAAATCGGTTTAAAGTCACAATTTTTATTTTTTCACAAAAATCCCCCGACCGCTAAAAGTTGTTTTTTTCAGCGGCTGGAGGCGTTAGAAAAGCTCCGGTAGTCCTTGCCTGTAGTCTGTTATGTCGTTGCTGTCATTATCTTCATTGTTTTCTTTCTTCAATTCTTCCGACCAAATGTATTCGGTTTCCATATTCAGCCCCATCCGCTCCGCCAACTTTTCGTAATCGAAACACCATGCGTAAGGGCGTTCGTACTCGAAAGCCACCGTGCCGTCCCCCGGCATCTTCATCGCGGCTTCGCGGTCTTGTAAATTCTTCAGCGGCTTGCGGAAGCGGCGTTGCTGAGTGCCTAAAAACTCCTCCGAGTTTTGCAGGTAGTACTGCAGGCTGTCTTTCGGCAGCTTTTTTTCCTGGTTGTTCTTCTTGGTTTGGGCGTATAGGGAGAAAATCCGGATGGGATTCATGTAAAGTATTTTTATATGGCGTTGGATGTGCTTGTTAGCGTTTTTGAACTCCGGCACGTCCTTTATCTGCAAATCATAGTCTTTTTCGATCAAGCCGCTGCTGAAAAGCTCTTGGTAAATATTCCAAAAGTCGCTGACCTCGTTGCCTGCGAACACCTCCTTGTTTTGCCTCTCGATCATGCGGGCGAAGAGCCGCACGGTGTCGGAATATGATAGAGGGAGTGAGATTTTGTCGCGCAACGTCCGGTAAGCGGCAAGCAAAATGAGCCAGTTCTTCAAAATTCTGTCCTCGATCTGGCTTTTCTCCACGTACTCCAAAATCTCCTCGCTGGCGGCGTTGTAATTCTCCACGTAATGTTGTGTGAAAAGGGTGCGGAACTGTAGCAAGTCGTGCGTGATCTGTGTCAGCCCTTTCTTCTCCAGCTTCTTCATCTCCTCGAAATCCTCTTTTTCACGGTCTGTGAACTTGGTTTTGGTGAACGACAGGAAGATCACCCGCGAAAACAGGGCGTTGTCGGCGGTGGTCATCTCCTGCCCGGTCAGGATGATGCCGCAGTCCACGGCGGTCATCTCCTTTTTACGGTCTTTTTCCATGTTCATGCGGCTGCGCCCCACGCCGTCCCAAAGCCCTTTCAGAAATTCTATCTTGTCGTATTCCACGGAGTTCTTGTACTCGTCGATATGGCAGAGCGCGTTCTTGGTGTGGCTGACATGGTCGGCCATCGCCGCTATGGTGGAGTTGGTCATGTTCAACCCAACGGGCAAATCCCCGAACAGTTTCAAAAGGCTCACCGCCAATTCGGATTTGCCCGTGCCTTTCGGGCCGAACACGTTTAGGATCGGAAAAAAACGAAAAGTGGAGACTATGACGTCGCGGAACAGGGTGGCGATGTAAAAGCAAAGCCCGGCCACGGCGTTGTCGCCGTAAACCTTGAAAAGGGTGTCGCCGTGGCGGATGAGATTGGTTTCACCGGGAGTGTGCTGGAACTTGCGCTCGAATTGGTAGAGGTTGGCTTCGGTCTCGTATAGCGAGGACAGGGCGGGGATGTAGTAATTCTCTTTCCCATGCTCGACAACGCCGATTTCCGAGACGGGGGTGAACCCGCTTTCGGTTGATATGCCGTTTGCCCAAGCGAAAAAGCCGTCGTTTTGCCATCCCATCTGCAATATCTCCTTGCATGTTTTCGTGTGCTCGTACAAATAGCCCTTGATCTTGTTGAGCCCGAACTCTCCCGAATCAAAACGGAAGTTGCCCACGCTCTCGCATTTCAACCGGAAAGCGGCTATGGAGATCAAGTCTTTCTGCGTGAACTCCAAAACCCGCTCTATCCCGAACTCGTTCCTGACCCTGTAAAGCCGCTTGGCGTTCACCGTGGATATGATATGGAAAAGCGGCTCCATGATAAAATTTGAGCCTTGGTAAAAACCGCCGCCTCTGCTCGCGTAGAAGTAATAGCAGTTTTTTTCAACGTAGAAGCCGTATTTTTCGATACATTTGTTTTGTTCGTCCGTCCGACCGTCCATGGACAGTTGCCTCGTCTCCTTTTCCGCCCGCTTTTCCTTGTCGAGCTCTTTCAAGACTTTCGTCCAGACGGACTTGGTCGGCAAAACTTTGGAGAGATGTTCAACGAGGTTGCTCCTTTCACTTTCGGGGCGGGAGAGGAATAGCCGGGCGACGTCTTTTATCGCCGCCGGAAATTGCACCACATCCGTGATAGCCGCCGCCTTTTGTTTCGCCAAACGGATAAAAAAACTCTCCTTGTTCGCGGCGAGGAATTGGTCGAACTGCTCCTTGGACGTGAAAAAGGAATCGGGGTCTTGCTTTTGTCCGGCCTTGTCCGGCGGGATTGTCAGCGTGTAGGCGTTATGCCCGGCCTCGCAAATTTTCCTGCCGTTTTTCACGGCGGCTTCCTGCCCGGCGGGGTCGCTGTCGTATAATAAGACCATGTTCTTTGAAAAACGGCTTGCGATGCCGATCTGCCCATCGGTAAGAGCCGTTCCGCAGCCGCTCGCGGTATTGTGTATGCCAAGCTCATGTAGCTTGACGGCATCGGCGTATCCCTCTACTAAAACAACACAATCATTCTTCCTGATTGTTTGGTGGGCGAAGTTGAGAGCGAAAAGCACATTGCCCTTGGAATAGACCGGGCTTTCCGTGCTGTTCAAGTATTTGGGCGTTTTTTCGTCATTTCCCAAATACCTGCCCGAAAAACCGACGATGTGGTTTGAAATGTCAAAAATGGGAAAGATGAGGCGGTTACGGAAAAAATCATACAAACCGCCGTCTTTCCGCTTTCGGAAAAGGTCGGACTTTTCCAAAAACTCCATGCTATATCCACTATGCCGCAAATACATGTATAAGGCGTTGCGACTGTCTGGAGCGTAGCCGAGTTTGAATAAGGAGACGGTGTCCTTGCTGAAACGCGACAGGGCGTAAGCCTTGGCTTGCGGGTTGTCCTCCAACTGTTTGCTGAAAAAATCACAAGCCGCCTCGTTCAACTGTAATAAGTCGCGGCGCAATTTCTCCGTTTGTTCCTCTTCCTTTGTGGGAGTGTATTCTTTTATGGTGATGTTGTGCTTTTTCGCCAATTCATGGACAGCCTCGGTGAACGTCAGTCCTTTCATCTTCATTAGGAATGAGATGGCGTTGCCGCTCTCGCCGCAACCGTAACAGTTATACCTGTTGTTCCTGACGTTCACAAAAAAACTGCCCGACTTCTCCGTGTGAAACGGGCACTTGCCTACATGCAGCCATCCTCCGGACTGGCGCATTTTAACGCCCGCATCCTTTACCACGGATAACATGTCTGCGCACATCAACACTTCATCAATCTTGCTTTTATCTATCATCCAATCAGACTTTATTTAATTTTGCTGATTTCGATATGGAATCCGAGCGGACGGAAAAAGTCCCTTTGTTTTACTTGTTCTTTCATTTTTTTCAGATTTTTAGTTGTTATTTTTTTGTTGTTATGATGTCATACTGCCACCCCAGGCGGGGCGAACCGTTCAGTATGTCGTATCCAATAAGAATGTTGTGCGATTTAAAACGGAGTGTGGCGTTAAGCTCCATGCCGGGTCTGTTTTGCGGGACGGAGTAAGAGAGACTGCCGCCCAATGCCAACACGAATTTAGGCTTGCGCGTGTTCCGGATTGTCGTGAAGGTGTGTTTTTGCAAAATGTCGTAATCCAACACGATGGACTCTATGGCGTTGCTCAACAGTTTGATCTGTGTCGTGGCTTTGATCAGGCTGTCGGCGTAATCGATATTGTAGTGTTTTTCCGAAAAATAGTCCTTGATGACCGCCGCCGTGTCGATATGTCCGGGCGGGGCGGTCTCGATGACTTTGAAAGGCTGTGGGAAATACACGGTGTCGCGCACCCTCACCGTGTCCACGCGGGTGACGGTGCTCGTCACCGTCACAGTGTCCACAACCGGACGCGGGCAGCTTGCGAAAAAAGCAAGCAACAAAATGGCAATGGTGATGATGTAAGCGCAGCGGTATTTATCCATTATCAAACAGCTTTAAGCAAGTTCACGAGTTCGATTTGCGGGTGGGCATCGGATTTGCCCGGGTTGAAACTGGAATGAGAGAAAACGCCCTCTTGCCCTGCCAATGCTCTTTTGCAGATATGCCATATATCATCGCTATAATAAGCTTTGATGCCATGCTTGGCCATCAAATAAAGCAAAAGATGTTTTAGGGTGTCGAGTTGTGCGGTCGTGTATCTCTCGTAGTATTGAAAACCGCGGTACTTGCCGTTGGCGCAATACTCGTAGATATTCGCCGCAGGTTTGCATTTGAGGTTGGGGACGGGTTTGCCGTTGGAATATGCCACGGGGTAAAACTTGCCGTCCGTGTGCATCAAAAGAGCTCCCCAACTATCCAACTCTATGCCGATGTTGTGAGGGTCTAACTTCTTGTAAGGCAGTCCCGCGTTGGCAAAATGGGATTGCTTGCAACCCAGATGGTATGCCCAGAAGTCATCGCCGAAACACTTGTGCAACCGCCCCTGCCTGTCTATGATGTAAGAGGTGGCGATCCGGTCGCTCCGCGACTGCCACCACGCAACGTCGCCACCCACGCCGTCACCGCTTGCGGTGTGGTGGATGGTGATCTGTTTTTTCATAGTTTTTTCTCTGACGTACTGGGTTTCGAGAAAATTCCAATTCTTATATATACGTATCATGAACCTATCTTTTTGTTAGTTTTTTCAATTTGCCTCTCAATTTCAAGATTTTCCATTGCCATTTGCCTCATTGCCTCCAACATCCTGAAATCGTTGAGTCTACCGTTTGCGACCTTGTAAACCTTGCTCACGCTGCAATTATATTTGGTGGCAAATATTTCTGCGTATCCGTGCGGCAAATATTTTTTCAATGTTCCCATCCCTCTCATTTCGTTCTCCTCGGCTTCTTTATTTTCCTAAAGAGATACGCACACCACAATATCAATAATAGGAGTAAGGGGTAGGTGGTCATGAAAATGAATGGCAACAGCACAAGCAACCACCCCCAATTGATCAAGTTGAAAAGTTTTAGGATTACAAGGACGATACAGGCTATTTTTACAATGCTGCTAAATTCAGTTTTTACTTTATTCATGTATTCTATTATTGTATTTGGCATTTTGGAGTTTCTTTTCCTCTCGCTGTTTTGCCGTATCCATCACTTCTTCAAATGTCAATTCATGATAGATATCTTCATCAGTAAGATGGGGAGCATAACTCAGTATAAGTTCCTTGATGTTAAAATTCATCAAAGGACCTTCTGCAAGTTGTTTTTGATGTGTTTTGCGAGTGTTCTCGGATCATTTAACTGCAAAATTTGCATGATTTCCCACCTTAGGCCCGCACTTTTTAACACATTTATAGCCCTGTCTGAGAGGCGAAATACGTTTTTCATTTTTTCTGTCTTTTAGTTATTTATGTTTTAAATGGTCTATATTTGCAACATGTTACGCAACATTGTTTGCTGCAATTATAAAACGTAACTTATTGCCATAAAGATAGTTATAAAACTATTCACTATGATAAAAATTGAAAAAAAAATTCTTAGGGGTGAGAAAAAATAAAAGGGAGAAACTTTTTTTTGAAAAAAATCAATCTGGATTGTTGTTTATATTTAAAATTGTTCTATTTTTGCATCAAAGTTTGCAACCTTTATTTGCTGCAAAAATAAAATGCAACTTGCTATCATACGAATAGTTATAGAATCATTGCGATAACAAGCTGCGTTAAAAAAGTTCTTTGATTGAGAAAAAAATCTGATGTGTAAGAGATAAACTGAAAATCCTGTTTTTTATAATTGTTTGATTTTCAGTTATTTTTTAAAGAAATTCCAGGACAAAAATGAGACAAAAATTTGAAATTTGTCCTAAAACATTAAATGTAACATATTAATAATCAGAGAAATCTAAAAAATAAAAGTGCCGTTTTTGGTCGTAATCAAATCAGGGGTTCGAATCCCCTATGCGGTACCAAGTGAGCCTTGGCTTACAACACGTTATTTGAAAAAGATGCCGCATTCGTCTAGTCGGCCTAGGACGCCAGGTTTTCATCCTGGAAATCAGGGGTTCGAATCCCCTATGCGGTACTAAAAAAGAGCTTAAATTGTTTGGATTTGGGATCCATTATTTAAGACAATCAACCTCAGTTCATTTCTAAAAGTCGGCAATTATGAAAAAACTATTCTTTTTTTTCATCGTTTTAGCAAGTATTGCATCGGTAAATGCCCAAGAAAATCAAAATACAAATCTGCTAAAAGGACACTCTGTCGGCGTTAAAAGTGGCATTTTATTTTCAAATAGATTTTCTACTTGTTCGCTTGGGGAATACAATCAGCATGCTCCAACTATTGGCACAGGGTACAAAGCAGGTTTTACTTATAACTTTACTTTTCAAAATGGGCTCACGTTGGGTGCGGATTTAGCCTATAATATTAAAAGATATCACTCCTCGATACCTGTAGCGAGCCACCCTTCTCAAGATTTGAGTTTCATGCAATTTGAGTCAATATTTCAACACCATTTCCTTGAGCTTCCTCTGAAAATTGGATATATCACAGGAAAAAAATGGAGCTATTTTATAAATGGTGGTATTGCACCGGGCATTGAAGTATTTTATAAAAGTGTGAGTACCATTACTTTTATCCAATCCGGAGAAATTTCTAAAAAAACCTATAAACATATTCCTGACCCCAACGTAAGTTTGGATGCAATTCTTGAAACAGGAGTAGGCTATACACTCAACAACTTTTTGATATATCTCTCTGTCAATGGTGAATGTAATATCATTCCTATGAATAATAGGCCTTATATCTGTCAAGACAGGCTCTACTCTTTTGGATTTGATATTGGTGTGAAATATAAAATTCGATAACCACTATTCGCCCCATCTTTAATCCATGAAAATCCGGTCAACTATTGAAAGGATTAGCATGAATAAAAAAACGAAATACTTCTCACTGCCATGGCCGGTCTCTACATCCACTTCCCGTTCTGCAAGTCTAAGTGCATTTACTGCAGTTTCTATTCCATTGCAACACTCTCCCTTAAAGATGATTATATTCAAGCGTTATGTAATGAACTGCGACTCAGGAAATCATTCCTAAACAACCAATCCTTTGACACCATCTATTTTGGCGGTGGCACACCTTCACTTTTCACACCCCAGGAACTGGAGATTATCATTAATGCAATTCTCAAAGAGTTGAATATCAATTCGGAAATTGAATTCACCATGGAACTCAATCCGGACGGTATTTCATTGGACGATCTTTCCGGTTATAAAAGTTTGGGGATTAATCGATTGAGTATCGGAGTACAATCCTTCAACAATCACATATTGAAACTCTTACGACGACGGCATAATGTAGATGATATTGATGATGTTATTAGAAATGCTGTAAAAGTAGGCTTTGAGAATATATCGATAGATCTGATATACGGAATTTTAGAAAGAACAACGAAAGAATGGAAGGAGGAAATAATACAGGCATTCTCCTACCCCATCACCCATCTCTCCGCCTATTCGCTCACGGTAGAGGAAAACACGTTACTATCCAAGCAAATCCGTTGCGGTGATCGTGCTGTCCCGTCCGAAGAAAAGGCCATCAACGATTATTTGATTTTGCAAACGATGCTCAAATCCAATGATTTCCAACAATACGAAATCTCTAACTACACAAAAAACAACAAAATCTCCCGGCATAATAACGCATACTGGCAAAACATTCCCTATCTAGGCTTGGGACCATCCGCCCACTCTTATGATTTATATGCAAGATATTGGAACACAAGCGACATAAATCTATATATTAATAGTGTTAATTCCGGAAAAATTCCTTGCGAAAAAGAGGAACTGTCTTCAGATGATCAGTATAACGAGTTTATTCTTTTACGTTTACGAACAACAGCAGGCATTGATCTGATCGAAATGCAAACACGTTTTGGTGAAACCATGTACAATTACTTTCTTAAGAATCTCCATAAGATTACGAATAATCATTACATAATGGATGAAAAAAGTGTGATCTTAACAGATCAGGGAAGATTGTTTGCTGATTATATTGCCGGAGAATTATTTTCCTGTAAAAAATAACGGGTATCAAGAAGCGCAAAATAATCAAAGGAGTTTCGGAGTCTGAAAACCCCGATTTTTTAAACTTAAGATTTGATTTTTTTCTGTTTATATTTGCACTCTAAAAAAACACCATGCGTATAGAAGAAATTTTCCAAGAATCGATCTCTCTAAAAAAAAGAATTTTAGAAGATAAGTCACTCATTGACAAGATTGAAAAATCCGCCGAAGTGATCGTGGCATCATTGAGAGCGGGCGGGAAAATACATTTCTGCGGCAATGGTGGCAGTGCTGCTGATGCGCAACATTTAGCCGCGGAGTTGACCGGCAGATTCTACTACGATCGTCCACCGCTGAATGGCGAAGCGTTGCATTGCAACACCTCTTTCCTTACAGCAGTCGGCAATGATTATGGTTTTGAGCATGTTTATTCCCGATTATTGGGTGCATCCGGAAAAGACGGTGATGTACTGGTGGCGATTTCTACCAGTGGTAATTCCGAAAACATCCTCCTTGCTTGCGAGAAAGCGAAATCATTGGGTATCAAAACGATTGCATTCACAGGCGAAACCGGTGGAAAGATGAAGGAGATCGCAGATATTTTGTTAAACGTACCGTCTTTGGATACACCGCGCATCCAAGAGATACATATTTTGATCGGTCATGTTATTTGCGAATTAGTTGAGCGGGAAATGTTTCCTAAAGCGTAAAGAAAAATCTTTAAGAAATAGATTGACACATAAAACGACGATTGAAAATAAATCATGATAAAAGAAGATATTTTAAAGTTAAAAACAGAGAAAAACGCTATCATATTAGCGCATTATTATACCATTCCGGAGGTACAGGAAATTGCTGATTTTGTAGGTGACAGTTTGGCATTAGCAAAAAAAGCGACGGAGACAGACGCAGACATAATCCTTTTCGCCGGGGTACACTTCATGGCGGAAACTGCTAAAATCTTAAACCCTGACAAAAAAGTGCTGATTCCGGATCTGGAGGCGGGCTGTTCATTGGCCGACAGTTGCCCCGCCGAAGAATTCCGCACATTTCTCAAAGATTATCCGGATCACATGGTATTAAGTTATATCAACTGTTCAGCGGCAGTTAAAACATTGTCGGATATCATCGTCACTTCGGGCAATGCTTTGAAAATAGTACAATCATTACCACAAGACACTAAGATTGTTTTCGCTCCCGACCGCAACTTGGGTGCATACATCAACCATGAAACCGGACGGGAAATGGTGTTGTGGGACGGCGCTTGCCATGTTCACGACCAGTTGCAAGCCGAGCAAGTGCTGGTTCTGAAACAGCAACATCCCGAGGCAGTTGTGATTGCGCATCCTGAGTGCAAAGGCGTCGTGCTGGCTTTGGCTGATTTTGTGGGTTCTACTGCTGCAATGTTGAATTTCGTTACAAAAAGCACATGCAATTCCTTTATCGTGGCTACGGAAACCGGCATTTTACATGAAATGAAAAAACAGAATCCCGAAAAACAGTTTTACGTGGTAAACAGTGCGGAAAGCTGTTCTTGTAACGATTGCGAGTACATGAAGAGAAACAACTTGGGAAACATTTACAATGCATTATTAAGCGAAGAACCCGAGTTGATTTTAGATGATGAGACTGTTAAATTAGCTAAAGGGTCTATCGAAAAGATGCTTTCTTTGAGTTAAATATTTTGTTTTTTTTGTTAACAGATCCTTATTTTATCAATTTTTCTACTTGAATATCATATCGTTAGCCTATTTCATTAACTTTTTTTAAGAGAAAAGGTTACACCTATTGAAAATGTATTATTTTTGCCACCGAAAATTAATTAGATAGTCTAACTAATTTTCAGCGAAAAGAGCAACGAATAACAGAATATGTTGAATAGTTTTGACGACACCTATGCGAAAGAATTGAGTGAACTGTTAGTCAAGTCATTTGATTTCGTCAACCAGATGGAAAAAGGCCGGCTGAAAGGTGTGAAAAATGTAGATTTGAGTATTAACGAATTACATCTTCTCGAAGCCATCGGGATGAGTGAAGAGGGCTCGTCGGTACGAGAAATAGCATTGGCGTTAGAAATTACCATGCCTTCAGTGACTGTTGCCACGAATAAGTTGGAAAAAAAGGGGTTGCTTATCAAAATTCCTGATAAGAATGACAAACGAGTGGTGCGTGTTGTTTTAACACAATTGGGACGCAAGTTTAATTTAGCTCACGAATACTTCCACATCCGCATGATCCGCTCCATTTTGTCGCAGTTGCAAGAAGAAGATAAACCGACATTCATGAATGCTATTCGTAATTTGCATGCTTTTCTAGAGAAAAACTCCGCAGATATTGCTAATAAATTGTGATACAATATTATACTAAACAAAGGATGTTTGATGGAAGTCCTAAATGACCATCACTCCTTGATATAAAGACAAAACATGAAAATAACAGGAACCGGAAGCGCAATGCCTTCATTAGCAGTCACAAACGACATGTTATCCGAATTTTTGGACACAAACGATGAATGGATCTCCACCCGCACGGGAATCAAAGAACGCCGGATTATTTCGGATGAAACGCTGACCTCGTTGGCCGTGGATGCAGCCAAAAAAGCAATCGAAAGTGCAGGATTGACCCCCAACGACATTGATTATTTTTTGTGCTCCAATGTTGTCAATAACTTCGTGACCCCATCACTAAGCTGTATTCTGCAGGGTGAAATCGGAGCAAATTGTCCGAGCCTTGATCTCAATGCGGCTTGCACGGGTTTCATCTACGCCCTCGATATCGCCGAGTCTTTTATACAGACCGGACGTGCTGAAAACGTACTTATTGTCTGTGCAGAAGAACCAACCCGGATGGTGAATTGGAAAGAACGCAATACTTGTGTGCTTTTTGGCGATGGTGCCGGCGCCGTGGTAGTTTCAAAAGGCGATGCGTTCAAAGCTTTTCACATCAGCACACAATCCAAAATTGAACCGCTTTATTACCAACGAAAATTGGAATATAATCCCTATCAGTCGCATCCCGATGGCGATGCGCCACTAATCATGAACGGAAAAGATGTTTTTAAATTAGCTGTGTCGTCTTCTGTTTCTGATATTCGGAATGTCTTAGAAAAATCAAGTCTAAATGCCGATGATATCAAATATTACTTGTTGCATCAAGCAAATATCCGCATTATCGACACCATTCGCGATTTTTTGAAGCAACCCGACGATAAGTTTCCACATAATATTGAAAACTACGGGAATACTTCATCTGCCTCCATTCCGATTTTATTAGACGAAATGAGAAGAGCCGGCAAATTTACCAAAGGAGACATGCTGTTATTCAGTGCTTTTGGAGCCGGATTTACAACAGGAGCATGTGTGCTTGAATGGAACATGTAAGCAAAGAGAAAACTATTTCAAACCTAAGAAATATAAAACATAAACGTATGAAAAGAGTTGTCATTACAGGATTAGGCGCTGTAACTCCCATCGGGAACGATGTGCAAACTTTCTGGAACAATTTAATCAATGGTGTTAACGGAATTGATTTCATCAAATCTATTCCCACAGATGATTTACCTGTGAAAATCGCAGCGGAATTAAAAGATTTCGATCCCAAGGCACACGGCATTGATGCCAGTACTGTGCGCCGCACCGATCCGTTTGCTCGATATGCCATGGCTGCTGCCAACGAAGCCATGAAAGACAGTCAATTAGAAGTTAATCCAGACCGATTAGGTGTCTATATTGGCTCCGGAATTGGTGGATGGAAAACCATTTACAACGAAAGTGTGAAATTGGAAAAAGAGGGAATACAGTGGATATCCCCACTATTTATCCCCACTATGATTGCCAATATCGCAGCGGCTAATGTTGCTATCGCGCACAATGCTCATGGGCCGACTTTGCCTGTCGTTACCGCTTGCGCGACAGGTACTCACGCAATTGGAGAAGCTTTCCGCGCGATCAAACACGGCTATGCCGACGCCATCATCGCCGGCGGAACCGAAGCTGCTGTTCACCCGCTTTCTATCGGCGGCTTTGCCAATAGTAAAGCACTCGACCGTGGCAATGATCCCGCCAACGCTTCCCTACCCTTCGACAAAAGACGCGCGGGGTTTGTGTTGGGCGAAGGAGCCGGCATATTGATTTTAGAAGAGTATGAACACGCCAAAGCGCGCGGCGCTAAAATGTATGCCGAAGTTTGCGGCTACGGAAACACATGCGACGCACACCATCTTACCGCTCCCGATCCCGAAGCGCTCACTCCGGCCAAAGCCATGAGAGCTGCTATCGACGAAGCTGGCGGATTGCAAGCAAATGATCTATTATACATTAATGCACATGGTACCGGAACGCCACTCAACGACAAAACGGAAACTAAAGCGATCAAAATTGCCTTGGGTGAGGATGTTGCCAGAAAAACACTGGTCAGCTCCAATAAATCCATGATCGGGCATTTGCTGGGCGCGGCCGGTGGCGTGGAATTAGTAGCTACGGCATTGACATTGCTTAACGGCATCGTTCCCCCTACCATAGGATTGAAAGAAACTGACCCCGAGTGTGATTTGGATTACGTTCCCAACAAAGCTCGCAAAGCCGACGTGACCATTGCTATTTCCAACTCGTTGGGATTCGGTGGGCATAATGGCACGGTTGCACTTAGGAAAATCTAAAATCACATAAAAATGAATAGAGAACAAATCAAAACTATCTTACCGCACAGAGAGCCAATGTTATTGGTTGACGCTGTGGAACATGTGAATGAGAATTTGGTTCATGCGGAGTACCACATCCGGGGCGATGAGTTCTTTTTGCAAGGGCATTATCCTGGCAACCCGGTCGTTCCCGGTGTTATTTTATGCGAAATAATGGCGCAATCCTCATGCCTTCTCGTAGCGCATGAACTTGTAAACCGAACACCGTTATACGCAGGCATTGACAAGGTTCGTTTCAAACATCCGGTAAAACCCGGCGACACAGTGCATGTTTACGCCAGTGTGACTAACCGCAGGGATCTTATATTCTACGTGAAAGCCGAAGCCAAAGTCAATGGCAAGACTTGCGTAAAAGGAGATTTGATCTTCGCACTTATCGACAATGATACCATATCACAATAAATGTAACTTCGCGACCTCAAAAAAACGGATATTATGTATATCGGAAAAACAAAAAGAGTAGTCGCGGTACATGACCTCTCAGGGGTAGGTAGAGTTTCCCTGTCTGTAGTAATCCCCGTCCTTTCTAATATGGGATTCAACGTTTCACCTCTGCCTACCTCCATTTTATCAAATCACACCCAGTATTCCAGTTTTTCTTTTCTCGACCTTACCGATGAGATGCGGAAGATATTAGCCGAATGGAAAAAATTAGGGATCGAATTTGACGCTTTCTACACCGGTTATCTCGGATCGGTGGAACAAGTTGAAATCATCAAAGCGTTCATCACAGAAAATAAACGGGACGACAGTTTGGTGATGATTGATCCGGTTTTGGGTGATAATGCCAGATTATATTCCAATTTTGACGAAGATATGGTGGTAGCCATGCGCAAACTGATCAATGTTGCGGATGTAGTCACTCCCAATCTGACCGAGCTTTTTTATCTGTTAGATTTACCTTTTTCCGAATACAATACCGATAGCGAATTGAAAGAGTTGATGTTGAATCTCTCCCAGAAAGGCCCTCAGATTGTCATCATCACAAACGTTCCGGTGCAGGACGATCCGCACATCACCTCCGTTTACGCATATAACAAAAAAGGCCATCGTTTCTGGAAAGTGACTTGCCCTTACTTGCCGGCGCATTTTCCGGGTATGGGAGACACTTTCACCAGCGTCATCACCGGCGCTTTGCTACAGGGCGACAGCCTCCCAATGGCTCTCGACCGTGCCGCGCAATTCTGCTACCAGGGAATCAGAGCCACCTTCGGCTACGAGTACGACCGCCGTGAAGGCATCATGCTGGAAAAAGTGCTGAGAAACTTGGATATGCCCATACAGGTGACGAGTTACGAGTTGATATAATTCC
>JAJDJJ010000044.1 GCA_030267125.1 Bacteroidales bacterium OttesenSCG-928-B11 | reverse complement strand
TGGCGAAAATTGAGGGTTTTTAACGACAAAGTTAAACCAAGAGTTAAACCAGAATCAGCAATGAATGCAGGTATTAACATCTTGTGTTACAAATCAAAAACACTTTCAAATGGCGAACATCCTTTAATGATTAGGGTCTGTAAAGACGGTAAAAAGAAATATCTAAGTTTAGGAATCTCCGTTCTGCCCCAGTTTTGGGACTTTGAAAAGAGCAAGCCTAAGCGAAACTGCCCTAATAAAGTACAGATAGAGAAGATTATAGCAGAAAAGAGCCAACAGTACGCACAACAAATCATCGAATTTAAGACGGACAACAAGCCTTTTACCGCAACATCACTCATTAAGTCTGTAAATAAACCCGTAATTGCCCGAACAGTCGGCGAACTGTTTTTAGCACAAATAAAACAATTGAAAGCCGAAAAACGTACTGGTTATGCTATGTCTCACTTAGAAGTCTATAACTCTTTAGTCAGGTTTAATGGTCACTTGGATATTTACTTTTCAGATATTGATATAAACTGGCTGAAACGTTATGAAACTTGGTTGCGCTCTAATGGCTCTGCTGAAAATACGATAGGTAAGCGTTTTCGAACTCTACGAGCCGCTTTCAATTTGGCGATAGAGCAGAATATCGTTAAGGCTGAATATTATCCGTTTAAGGCTTATAAAGTGTCGAAACTTCACAAAGCGACTGCAAAACGTTCCATATCTAAAGGAGAAATAAACGCAGTTGTCGGATATGATTATAACGGTAGAGATAAATATATTCCATTAGCGATAGACCTTTTCGCTTTTTCATATTATACAGGCGGAATTAACTTTGTGGATATGGCTTATATGACGAGTGATAACCTTGTTGACGGCAAGTTAATCTATACCCGCAAGAAGACAGGGAAATTAATCCGCTTGCCATTACAACCTAAGGCAATAGAGATTATAGAACGCTATCAGAAATCGGGAAGTAAATACATATTCCCTATTTTATCTGACTTCCACAAAACGGAGCAGTCACAGCGCAATCGTATTCACAAAGTCATAACTAACGTGAATAAACGATTGAAAGAGATTGGCAAAGAATTGAATATTCCGATTGCTTTAACAACCTATGTGGCAAGGCATTCATACGCTACCGTTCTAAAACGTGCAGGTGTCAGCACTTCCATCATCTGTGAATCTTTGGGACATAGCTCGGAGAAAGTAACACAAATCTATTTAGATAGCTTTGAGAACAGTCAGATTGATGAAGCCATGCAACATCTACTATGACCACTTTTTTGAAAAAGTCCTTTTTTATACACTTAGGAAAATCGGACTTTTTTGGTCATTTGGATATTATGATTAATTTTGAGCAATCTAGAATAATTTCAATTCCTTTTTCCTTTTAAATATTGCCACGAAGTGGCTCTATTGGGTAGGAATTGAGAAACTTAAAAATAACTATAAAGCTATCAAGAAGAGTTCGCTTCACTCATATTCATGTAAAAGAAAAAGTAATGGAAGCCGATTTGAAAATGGATATTTATGCATGACCTTTTTGTAGCTATTACCAATTTTCGTGCTTTTATCGAAAATTTTAGAGCATGAAAATTCAACAGACAAATAGCAATTCTCTCTTTGAAAATATTGCCGAACTGCTCAATGAAGCGAGAAGAACGGTTTTGAGAAGTATAAATAAAACAATGGTTTATACCTATTATGAAATCGGAAGAATGATCGTTGAGGATGAACAAGACGGAAAAGACAGAGCTGATTATGGGAAACAACTCATTACGGATATTTCTAAAAAACTGACAATGGAGTTTGGGAAAGGTTTTTCTGTTACCAATATAAAACAAATGCGAAGCTTTTATCAGATTTATTCAAAAGGTCAGACACTGTCTGACGAATTCAATTTAAGTTGGTCGCATTATCTGAAATTGATGAGAATTGACGATGAAAATGAGCGCAGATTTTACGAGATAGAATCCTACAAAAATAATTGGAGTTTACGTGAATTACAACGCCAATATGATACTGCATTATATACCCGTCTTGCTTTAAGTCGAAATAAAGATGAAATATTAAAGCTATCAACAAAAGGACAAATTTTAGAACAGCCTCAAGATGCGGTAAAAGATCCTTACATTTTAGAATTCTTAGGATTGAATGAGTATTCGGAATATTCAGAAAGTGATTTGGAACAAAAACTTATTGATAAATTAGAACATTTTCTCCTTGAATTAGGAACGGGATTTACTTTCGTTGCACGTCAAAAACGCATTACATTTGAGGAAAAGCATTTCAGAATTGATTTGGTGTTTTACAATCGCATTCTTAAATGTTTCGTACTTATAGATTTAAAAATTGGAGAGTTGAAGCATCAGGATATAGGACAAATGCAAATGTATGTTAATTATTACGATAGAAAAATGAGATTGCAGGATGAGAATAAGACAATCGGAATAATCCTTTGCCAAGATAAAAATGAAGCAGTCGTTCAATACACACTACCCGAAAATAACGAACAGATTTTTGCAAGTAAATATTTGACGGTATTACCAAGTAAAGAAACATTGAAACAGCTATTGGAGAATAATTGAAATGTAATATCATGTTTTCTAATGACCAATTTTCCGAAATCTTCCTTTTATATACCCTCCTGAAAAACTCGTCATTTTGGTCATACGCTCCTTAATCCTCATTTTCAGTTAAATACACTAATCCCAATTTCTGAATATGTACTCCACGCATCCAACCACTCTACACAAATCCCCCCGCCCATACTTCAATTGGAAAGTCAAAATCCCAATCAACTCACTTCATATATTATTCCAAAAAAAATTTTGGAAACACATTCAGACTTCCAAACTCATTTTTTCAACTCAAAAGATTTATTTTCGGAAGAATCACAGCCAATTATATGTGAAATGATAAAACAAAAAATAATTGAGCAAGATAAAAAGAGGAGCTTGAATATAGAATCTGTTAACATAACCACTAATTTCATGTTACTTCCGAAAGGATTAACATTCTATTTCAATGCAAACGAAATAGGCTGTTATGCAGACGGGAGAATAGATGCGACACTTAAATATTCCGAATTCAAACATCTACTGAAATCAGAAGCCATTCAGTATTTTCACGAATGACCTAATTTATAAGCAGGCATATAAAAGCACAATTCCTCAATTTACGTCATTCCAAAAGGCACTCTTAACGGAGTGTTTTTTATTTCCACAACCTAAGACTTTGCAAATTAATCAGCATAACAACAGAGGTATCGCCAAATGCTCGCAAGTAAGGGGTTTAATCGCCCCTTATACCAGAATGAATTTTATTTCATTCCCATCGCTTCCCGTATAATGCCGATGACACTTCTGTTTAGGCCAATGCAATTGGACTATTACAGAAGTCCAAACGGTATTATTCTATTTAGTGAGAAGAAATTGAAAGTTTTTTAAGGGGGAACTACACCTTTTTCTTTTTCGCTATTTGAAATCCTCGTCCTTCGTTGGGCGGGGATTTTTTCATGACGCAATTTTTCAGGAGGTTATAAAGTGAATATTTCCCCAAAATGGTCATTCTAAAATTCTATTGATAATGCCCTTTCATTGATAATATATGAATTTCATTTTCATGAACCTCATAAATAATTCGATGTTCACTGTTTATTCTCCTTGACCAAGCACCCGTCAATTTATGTTTCAGTTTTTCAGGTTTGCCTAATCCTATTTCAGGATGTTCGGAAATATCAGAAATCAATTCGGAAATTTTCTTTTGAATTTGCTTATTTCCACTCTTTTTCCAAAACTCCAAATCCAAAAGAGCCTCGTCCTTCAGTATTATTTCCATAAATCTTCCACATTGATTTTCTTTCCCTTACTTTTTCTGCTTCTCTCTATTTTCGCAACAAATTCGGGGTCGTATGGAGATTCTTCGCTTTTTACTTTGAAAACGCCTAATGACAATATGAAATCTAAAGCCTTTTGTGCTAATGCGTTTCTACCGTCATATTCTATCGTTATCCGTGCCATTTTGATTACAAATTTAATTAAATGCAAAGATAGCGCATTTTTTCGAGACCAATAATTGTTCCTAAGACAATTGCAAATCAACAACTTAATTTATTTATCAATTTAATCTTATTATTATGAATGCAGAAATTGTAAACCACATTGCAGCAGAAATCAACAGTCAAATTCATTCTCTAATCCCTTTCAATGTGATATGGTCATGGGGAATCTCTGAACAAAAGGCAACCCAATTTAATGGTATGGCTTCCTTAGCTTTGAAAGTAAATGGCTTTCAACACAAGGGGTGGGTAATTATCAGTTTAAATGAGGGTAAGGACTTGTACAATATCTATTTATTGGATAAAGAGAATAACATCGTAAAGACAATGGAAGATGTTTTCTGTGAGGATTTACCCATGTTGGACAACTTGATAGAAAAGGGGAGTTTGACAGAGACGGAATACAGCGAAAAAATTTCATGCATATTTCGGAGCATACCCACCCACTCGATTTGCACAGAATGCTTATATTCTATCTGTTAGATAAATTTATAGAAAAGAATATATTATGGCAGGAAAAGTAACAAGAATGAGTGCAATTAATAAACATTATTTTTAATTACTATATATTCTTCGGGGTCTTTGCGTAAAATTTTGCGCATTTTGCGGTTAAAATGTCTTATGAGACAGCCTCATTCGAACAGGGCTATTTTTCGGCTCAAAAAACGGCGGAATTCTAATTTCTATTTCTCAGCCATTGTTTTCCGCCGTCTCATCGATCTCCTCCCTCAGGTTGTCGATGATAAAATTTTGTCGTTCAGGAGTATTATCACCCATATAGTATTCGAGCGTATTGTGTATGTTTATCCCTTTGTCTAACAAAACCGGTTCCAGACGAATGTTTTTGCCGATAAAGTTTTTGAACTCGCTTGGGGAAATTTCACCTAATCCTTTAAAGCGGGTAATTTCCGGCTTGCCTCCCAGCGTTTTGATTGCGGATTGGCGCTCCTCATCGTTGTAGCAATAAAATGTTTTTTGCTTATTTCGCACCCTGAAAAGCGGTGTTTGGAGAATATACACGTGACCGGCGCGTACCACATCGGGGAAAAATTTGAGGAAAAAAGTGAGTAGCAACAACCGGATGTGCATACCATCCACATCGGCATCGGTGGCGATGACAATGTTGTTATAACGCAGACCATCAATACCTTCTTCTAAATTAAGGGCGGCTTGCAACAAGCTAAACTCCTCATTTTTATAAATAATACTTTTATTATTCTTGAAAGTATTGAGTGGTTTTCCGCGGAGGCTAAAAACGGCTTGCGTGTTCGCATCGCGCGACATCGTAATTGAGCCGGAAGCAGAATCTCCCTCGGTGATGAAGATTGTCGTCTCCACACCCCGCTGATCGTTGGTGTTAAAATGATAGCGGCAATCCCGAAGTTTAATATTATGTAAACTGACCTTCTTTTGCAACTCTTTCGAGCTTTTTTTAATACCCGCAATCTCTTTTCTCTCTTTCTCCGATTCCAATATTTTCTTTAAAATAGCCTCCGCCACATCAGTATTGATATGCAAGTATTTGTCTAACAATCTGCAAACCACATCATTAACATAATTCCGGATCGTTTGTCCGCCTGGCGTCATATATTGTGATCCTAATTTGGTTTTGGTTTGCGACTCAAAGATAGGTCCTTTAATTTTGATAGAAATAGCGGCAACTACAGAATTTCGAATATCATTAGGGTCGAAGTCCTTCTTGTAAAAATCACGGAAGGTTTTGACAAGTGCCTCGCGAAAAGCCTGTTGGTGTGTTCCCCCTTGTGTGGTATTCTGGCTATTCACAAAGCTATAATACTCTTCACCATATTTACGGTTAGTATGTACTAATGCAAATTCAAAATCATCTTCTTGCAAATGGATCGGCGGGTAAAGGATATCACTGCCGACATTATTATTCAAAAGGTCGAGCAACCCGTTTTTGGAAAGGTAGCGTTTCCCATTGAAAATGATTGTAAGTCCTTTATTTAAATAGACATAATTCCACATCATTTTTTCAATGTATTCCGTATACCAGTGAAAATTCTCAAAGATGGTGTTGTCGGGCACAAAAGAGATCATGGTCCCGTTTTGCTCTGTTGATTTTTCAATTTTCGATTCGGATGTTTTCTGACCGCAGCTAAATTCGGAGATCTTCTGTTTTCCGTCCACGAAACACTGAACGATAAAACTCGTAGACAGTGCATTCACAGCTTTCACCCCTACGCCGTTCATTCCGATGGAGTTATCGTAGGCGTCACCGGAATCGAATTTTCCACCGGTGTTAATTTTTGAGACACAATCTACCATTTTATTGAGAGGGATCCCTCTTCCGTAGTCGCGTACGGTAACCCGCTGTTCCTTGATCGTAACCTCAATCGCACGTCCGTAACCTCTCATAAACTCATCGATAGAGTTGTCGATAACCTCTTTCAATAAAACATAGATCCCATCATCATGTGCCGATCCATCGCCCAATTTCCCGATATACATTCCCGGGCGGGTTCGGATATGTTCATCCCATGATAACGTAATGATGCTGTCGTCTTTGTAATCTGCCATACCAGCGGTTTTCCTATTAGAATTTTGCAGTCGCGAAGATAATGAAAATGAAATTATTGGAGCCGGGAATTAAAAAGTAAAAAACAAATTAACCCCGTTTTCGTCCTTTCATCCTTTTTGCCTATTTTTGTCCCTAAAAATTAAAAACACAAACATGAATCCATTTTTTGACGCAGCTGTTTATACAAACAGAAGAGAGAACTTAAAGAAAAAAATGACTTCCGGTGTTGCACTTTTCTTAGGTAACAACGAAGCATCTATGAACTATCCAGCCAATACCTACCGCTACCGACAAGACAGCAATTTTATCTATTTTTTCGGAATTTGGGCAGAGAGCTTGGCTGCTATAATCGATTTCGACAATGGTGATACGATTATTTTTGGCAATGATTTCGAAATTGATGATATTATTTGGATGGGTAATCAACCTACAGTCAAAGAACTAGCAGGCAAGGTTGGTGTAACGGAAACTCGTCCTTATTTGCAGTTGGCTGATTATGTTGCCGGCATTTTAAAGTCGGGGAGAAAGCTGCATTTCACGCCGCCTTATCGCGGGCATAACAAGATTGAACTCGCTAATTTAACAAATATTAACGTGAATGAAATTCGCAATGCGGCATCTATAGATTTGATCAAAGCCATTGTAGCATTGCGTTCAACAAAAGAAGAGATCGAAATTGCGGAAATCGAGAAAGCATGTAATATGGGTGTTGAAATGCACGAAACGGTAATGCGAAACTGCAAGCCGGGCGTTTCTGAATTGGAACTTGCCGGTCGGGCAGAAGGCGTGGCGATGTCAAGAGGCAATGGCGTATCGTTTCCGGTTATCTTATCACAACACGGAGAAACACTTCATAACCATGTACATAACGCCATTTTAGAAGAAGGAAAATTGTTGTTGATGGATGCCGGCGTGGAAGGTTTGATGGGCTACAGCTCCGACTATACCCGCACAATTCCGGTTTCCGGGAAGTTCACGCCCAAACAAAAAGCGATCTATGAGATCGTGTTAAAGGCAAACTTAGACGCCATTGCCGCGGCAAAACCCGGCATTTACAACAAGGAGCTCCATCGGATTGCCGCCGAGGTAGTTGCCTCCGGATTAAAGGAACTCGGATTGATGAAAGGCGACGTGAAAGAGGCTGTTGAACAAGGTGCTTACGCCTTGTTTTTCCCGCATGGATTAGGTCATCAGATGGGTTTGGATGTGCATGATATGGAAGATCTTGGTGAAAATTATGTGGGCTACGATGAAACAATCGAACGGAGTAAACTCTTCGGCTGGAGCGCATTGCGCATGGCCCGCGAACTGAAACCCGGCTTTATTGTCACTGTAGAACCCGGCATCTACTTCATCCCGCAACTTATTGATATTTGGCGAACTGAAAATAAATTCCCCGAATTTATCAATTATGATAAGGTGTCTGAATATATCGATTTCGGGGGTATCCGAATAGAAGACGACATATTGATTACCAAAGATGGGCATCGTGTATTAGGACGCCACTTGGCGAAAACAGTGGAGGAGATTGAAGCGATGATGAAATAAATACACACGAGGCCTCTTTCAATAATGAATGTATTTGAATCATTTTAATATAAAAATCCCCTGAATATTCAGGGGATTTTTTTGAGGTCTCTTCCAGATTCGAACTGGAGTAAACGGTTTTGCAGACCGGCGCCTAGCCACTCGGCCAAGAGACCCTAATTCGGCGGCAAAAATAGTAAAAAATTGATTCAATTCCCCAAACGAATCATGATTTTTCATAATGGCATTTATAATATTTTGAATACAAAGATTTTATCTCTGATTTACAATGCGTTTCATCTTGCGAGTGAATATGTATACTGTTAGAATTCAGGAAAATCAAAATGAAATAGAAAATAATAGAATAGAAAATTGCATTTTTATCACTTGTAAAAACCAATTATTAGTTTTAATTTTGTGCGGAAAAAATCATACAAACAATAAAAAACAGAGAACTATGTCAAAAAGTGTAAAAGGAACCCAAACAGAAAAAAATCTAATGCAGTCATTTGCAGGAGAATCACAAGCAAGAATGCGCTATACCTACTATGCAAGTCAAGCAAAAAAAGAGGGATATGAGCAAATTTCAGCGATCTTCACCGAAACGGCGGATCAAGAGAAAGAACACGCCAAACGGATGTTCAAATTTTTGGAAGGCGGAATGTGCGAGATCACAGCTTCTTTTCCTGCAGGTGTGATCGGAACGACCTTGGAAAACCTCTATGAGTCAGCTTCCGGAGAAAATGAGGAGTGGTCTGACTTGTATCCGAAATTTGCGGAAATTGCAGATCAAGAAGGATTTGCGGAAATAGCTGTCATGTATCGCAATATTTCCATTGCGGAAAAAGAACATGAAAGGCGTTACCGTGCGTTTATCGAAAATATTGAAAAGGATCAAGTTTTCGAAAAGGATGCGGAAGTGGAATGGCAGTGCCGGAACTGCGGCTTTGTAATCAAGGGAAAGAAAGCTCCTGCTAAATGTCCGGCATGCGTACATCCACAAGCATATTTTGAGGTGAAAAAAACGAACATTTAACAATCTTTGCTATAAGAATCGCAACTAATTAAGGGGCGTATTAAAAGTAAAAAAGACTTTTATACGTCCCTTAATTAATCATATCTTGCTCTGATATCGCTATTTTTTGGGATTGAATGTTCTTGCTTGGTTGTGGGCAATCCGCAACAATTTATCACGGTTTTGTTTCCCTAAGTAGGCGTAAAGTTGTCGCTCCACCTCCCGTCTTCGCACTGAAGCAATGGGGATCAGTAGCTCCTCGCCGTTCGCATCTTTTCCCATATTTACGGAATAGCTGTTGAAAGAAAAAACATGATGCATGGCTATAACCGTATCGCGGTTCACTTTCAAAAAATAATCCTCGGGTAAATAAGAATCGATAAAAGATTGCAATGTAGATCTGATTTTATGACTTTTCCCGTCTAATGTGTGCAAAAAAACATAATTTTTGACAACGGTAACATACAAAATATCATTCAGATGTACGGATTCTTTGTTGTCAGCCTGTTGAATGAGGATATTTTCAAGATGAAAAACCGGGTGCATGCCGATGCGTCGACTTTCAATCTGAATACTTCGAGACAGCTTCTCAAATCGATCTAACGATTTTCTTAAACGACTGGGTTCCATTGATTTGGATATAAAATCGATAATGCCGTTGTCATAATAATTGTGTGCTTTTTCACTGTATTCCGCCGGATAACCTGTTACCATGATTGTCAAGGGCGGATTTTCCAATTTCTCAATCATTGAAAAACCGTCTATTTCTGGCATTTCTACATCCAAAAACATCAAATCCACAGAGTAATGGGACAAATAATACAGGGCGCTTTCCGGTTCGGTGAAATAAGCTTTCCGCCTGTAAGCAGGGAAACGCCGCATGATATATTCCAAAACAAAATGTGAGCTAAGTTCATCATCCACCGTGATGTATTCATATTGGTGCATCATATCCAAATTGTTATATTGTTTGTAAAAAATGTCTTCATCCCTGAGTTTTTGCGGAATATTGGCAAATATTTGATCTTGCAGGATTTATTCTCAGAAATTCAAAGCGCAAATATATAAAAAATGTGGCTTATTCTTATGAATTTCAATTCTTCCAAAAATGTTGTTTTCATTAAATTCAGATTCTGTTACAGTTTCAAGTATTGATCTTTATCTGTTTTCTCATCTTGTATTACTTCATACTTATATTTTCTGATAATCCGATATGTATCAATAATATCAGCAATAAACAACGATTGCCATATTACATGAATGAAGAGTCCTCTGTCGTTGATTTTATTAGACGTTCTCAAGTACAATAAATAGGCAATACTGAATGTGGATGTAACTACGAGGACGGTATATGAAGCAAATATGAATATCGGTACTATTATAAATCCAAAGCCATGTCCCACAAGCAATAAAAACGCACTAATCGGGAGATAACAAATAAAATTAATTACCCAATAAGGTATCAATCCTGTCTTTATCCGCTTCATTTTTTGATAAATTAAATGAAATTCTTTTCGTTTGTAATTAGTCACTAAAGCGATAATATTGATCACTGCAAACAGCACATAAATTAGTAGCCAGACACAAAATAGAATTAAAAAAACGTGTCCTATAGTATTGGACGGCTCCGTACTTGTATTTACCTCTCCGGAAACTGATAACAACCCTAATATCAAGTATACAGCCACAATAACTAATCCCACTGTGTTGAAATATAGTATTCCAATTAAAAAATTTAGTTTCTTCATCGTCCATTCATATTAATAGCAAATTCATCTTGTTTCCCTTTCTCTAATGGTGTCGATTTTTTGAGGATATTATTTTGGCAGTTTACTGGCGGGTCTACACAAATGCACCACGAAGATATAAATTTTCACATATACTGACGGCAATAATATTCTTATTCTGAATTATTCTAGCTATTTCCAATATAGGACGAATTCCAATTAAATCTTTTTCCAAATAAATCCCTCGTGGAGGGGCATCTTCTTTTGTCGTAAAAACTATTATCGTCCCTGAGACATCCATTATATTGCATTGCGATACTTTTTCAGTAAAATGATTTTTAATTATATAAACTGTGTCTTGCTTCTCAAACCAGAAATAAGATCGGACTGTTTCATCAGATAGAACCATTTGTAATAGAGATGAATCCATACTTTGCAGTGCGACTTTTTCCCCATAATCACCATAAATCAGTTTTGCCACACGCTTATATTTTTGGTGCCCCACATGCCTATTCTGTCCTGACACAGACACAAACAAGGAAAACATCAAAAATAGAGCAATCAATCGTTTATTTTTCATCCTTTTATAAAGTTTATTCCCGTTGAAATACAAATAGTCATATCCGTGTGTCCGCGAAATCCACGAATTGACTAAAAAAACCTTCCTGCCGAAGGAATCCTGCATTGTGGCAATGCCCGCATTGTACAAAAACAAATTTGGTGTGTAGTTTCGTGATAGGTCAACTCTTTCAAAAAAGTAGATTTTCCTATTTTTCCTTGTAAGAATTTCGTCAGTCTGTATTGAACTTTGTCATCGGCAACAGGCCCTTCAACAATGTCATAATCGTGGGCAGGATTTGGTGAAAACGGATCGCGGTTCAAAACGATAAAATCTAACCATTCTCCATCATATTTTTCAAAATGTTTTACCTTGCAAAGCCTTTCTGTAAATGCTGTATCGTAATAAGAAAATTCGGTCACAAATCCTTGTGTTCCATATTTTCCGCCAATTATTTCCGCCCAATTTTCAGCGTGTTTTTTGAATTTTGTAACATAAAAACCTTGTCCGAAGTCTCTGTTCAACTGTCCTTTCGAAAAATCAATTCTGTCAATTTTGGCATAATTTCCGTGATAAACTTCCATTATCGTTGCCCTCCATTTTTGTAACAGACTTCATAAATATCGTTTAAAGCGTAAAGAACATTGTCGGTATGCAATGCCCACCAATGTTTATTCAAAAAATCCCAACCTCCGTATTTTTTCAGATATAGCCACGCATCTCGAACGCTCATTTTGTAAGCATCGGCAAACATTGGTATAATAAAGCTGATAAAACTTACTTTATCGCTCGTTTCTTTATCCAAATCTTGTTTATTTTCGATTGTTGTATCCATTTTTTCTTCTTTAATTCCTTAATATACAAAGATCCATTTTTTTCGCTGAGAATCTTTTCTTCTAAAACATCTTTGATCGATTTTTGCACTGCCGTTCGTGGGTGGCACCCACCGCATAAATTGCCGAACCGCTGCCCGACATCGCCACGTAATCCGCCCCTGAATCGTATAAGTGTTGTTTTATTTTTTCTAATTCGGGATATTTTTTGAAGAGTGGTTTTTCAAAATCATTGGAAATGACATCCTTCCATGTTTCGATAGGTTGACGGATCGCTTCCCGCAAATCAACCGGTGCTTTTTTGGGGATAATACAACTGTATGCTTCCGCCGTGGATATGGAAAACGGAGGCTTCACAATGGTGATCGTTTTCCCGCTCAGATCCAATTCAACGGGTTCCATAATTTCTCCGCGGCCCGTGGCAAAAACCGGACGGTTTTCGATAAAAAAGGGGACATCGCTGCCCAATTTGGCAGCATAATTCCGTAAATCATCATTATTTAAATGTAATCGTGCCACCTCATTGATCATTTTCAGCACGAAAGCTGCATCGGCAGAACCTCCTCCCAAGCCCGCACCGGTGGGAATTTCCTTATGAAGCATTATTGCTAAATCCGGTAACTTATGATCTTTTTCCAATAATCTATAGGCTCGCAAACAGAGATTGTCCTCCGAATGTACTGTCAGGTTTTTGGGGTAAACTGAAAGTGTGGTTTTTCCTGTCGTCGAAATTTTAATTTCAATTTTATCTTTTTTATTATCAATAGGATAAAAGATCGTCTCCAAGTTATGGAAACCATCATCACGTTTTTCAGTTATATATAGGCCTATATTAATTTTCGGATTGGGGTAGGTAATCATTATTTTACTAATTTTGGCGGCTAAATTACGAAAAAAGAGGGCAGTTATATGCAGTTGATAAATTCGCTTCTCAGAAGTTATTTTCTCCTACGAAAACAACGAATAGAAAATACTCGAAACAACCCCGTCAAAAATCAAGAAAAATGGTTCGACTATTTGTTAAAACACGGGGAAAAAACACTTTTCTGCCGAAATTTCGATGTTAACCACAAGACTCCTTACTCTGAATTTGCTGCCCGTATTCCTTTGCAAAACTACAACTCCCTTTCGCCATACATTGAGAAAATAATACAAGGAGAGCGGAATGTTTTGTGGGATACACCTATCCGCTGGATGGCTAAGTCTTCCGGTACAACGGAGTCCAAAAGTAAGTTTATCCCGGTCAGTCGAGAATCATTATGGATCAATAATTATCGTTGTGCGCAAGATTCTCTTGCGGCGTACTGTATGCTCTTTCCCAAAAACCGTTTCTTCTCGGGAAAAAGTTTGGCGTTGGGTGGGTGTTTCCAAGAAATGTCGCCGGATGTGAAAGTTGGGATTGGCGATATATCCGCTATTTTATTAGATAACATGCCCCAAATTGGCGATTTCCTGAAAGCATCCAATCGTAAGGTGTTATTGCATAACGACTGGAATGAAAAACTGCCGCTGCTTGCACAAAGCACAGTGAATCAAGACGTGACTTCACTTTCGGGTGTCCCTTCGTGGATGTTGTTGGTGTTGAAGGAGGTTTTGAGAATCTCCGGCAAAGAACACATCAAGGAAGTTTGGCCTAATTTGGAACTTTTTTTTCATGGTGGTGTATCATTTGACCCATACGTTGAGGAGTATCGGAAGATGATTCCCGACAACAGCGTTTTTTATATGAATATGTATAATGCCTCCGAGGGATTTTTCGCCTTGCAAGACCAGAAAGAATCGGATGAGATGCTGCTTTTGACCGATTGCGGAGTATTTTATGAATTTATCCCGATGGATGAAGTGGGATCGGCTAACCAAACCGCTGTTCCGCTCGAAGATGTTAAAACTGGTCAAAATTATGCGATGGTTATAACAACGCCGGCGGGATTGTGGCGCTATATCATCGGCGACACCGTGGAGTTCTCATCCACATCGCCCTATCGTTTCAAGATCACCGGACGCATTATGCACTACATCAATGCATTCGGCGAAGAGTTAATCATCGACAACGCCGACAAGGCTCTTCGCTGGGCCTGCGAACAGACCGGCGCACTCTTCACCGATTACACCGCCGCCCCTGTATTCCTTGAAAAAGACAACGCCAAAGCCTGCCACGAATGGATTATTGAGTTTAGCAAAGAACCCGAAGATTTACAGTGTTTTACAAGGATTTTGGATGATAAACTGCAATCTCTCAACTCCGATTACGAGACGAAACGGACGGGTGAACTGATCCTTAATATACCCAAGATACATGTCGCCCCGCAAGGCACCTTTGTTAAATGGTTAGAATCCCGCGGTCATTTGGGTGGACAACACAAAGTGCCCCGTCTGCAAAATGACAGAAAAATTATCGAGCAAATTCTGCCGATGGTCGTAGATACCTCACGGATTTAATCTTCAATCCGTTTCGTTCTCATTCCTTTTATCCGCTCCCCAAAAGAGTTTTTCCCGAATCACACTGAAAAAATCGATACCTTCGAAGCGGACGGTTTTGATATCAAATTTCTCTTTGGTGATTTTTATTGTGGAGGGGACAGGAATCTCCATCCGGTGAAAGTCTAAAGTCAAGATGGCACGATCACCTCTTCCACAAACGGTTATCTCTATTTCATGCTCGCTGGACACAACAATCGGACGCACCGAAAGGCTGTGTGAAGCGATTGGGGTGATCACATTCGCACCGGTTGCCGGTAACAAAATCGGACCTCCGCAACTCAATGAATAGGCAGTGGATCCGGTGGGCGTAGCAATAATCAAACCATCTGACCAGTAGGAGTTTAAAACTTCGCCATCAATTTTCACATTGTAATTGGAAAGGAAAGAGGTGTTGGCCGAATGCAATGATACATCGTTCAAAGCAAAGGATGCGGGCAGATTCTCAACCCCCTGCGCGTCGATATGCAGCAATGCCCGGCTTTCAATTGTGAACCGGCTTTCTTGCAGCGCTTGACAGGCATTTGCAAACTCTTTTTTGTTAATTCCGGTCAGAAAGCCTATTCTTCCCGTATTGATCCCCACAATCGGTATATTCAGATCGCCCACAATAGAAGCGGCTTCCAAAAAAGTACCATCGCCTCCCAGCGAAAAAAGGAAGTCGATGGCTTTTGCTGTTTTTAAATCATTATGATTATCAAATGGCTGGATATTGGGAAAAGTGGTTTTCAGATGCGCTGCCGCCCAAATTTCATGTCCGTCATTCAAAAGGGTTTGGATGACAAAATCGGCAAATTCCGCGTCATCAATATTGGAATTTCTGCAATAAACAGCTATTTTCATACGGTTATCTTTTTAATTTGCAAGATCGTATGAAGTTCACATGGAAATATGACCATGCTCTTAGGTGACGATTTTCGTCCTGCTCGGTTCACTATTCGTATTCCTTCGCTTCAATTTCGCCATTGAGGATCATCAATGCATTCATTGCTAATGCTCTCATTTCATCTTCACCGGGATACTCAAGAATCGGGGCGATCCAAGAAACATATTGTTTGATTTGGGAGACAAACGGTTTTCCATAGGCCAACCCGCCGGTCAAAATGATTGCATCCACTTTTCCCTTCAAAACGGCTGAAGCACTACCAATCTCCTTTGCCACCTGATAAGCCATCGCATTCTCAATCAGTTTTGCTTTCGGATCACCTTCCGCAGCGGCTTTTTCGATACCGAGTGCATCGTTTGTGCCGAAATAGGCCACATAACCGCCCTTGCCTGTGATCATTTTTCTCATTTCATCATAAGTGTATTTACCGCTATAACAAGCCTTTATCACTTTATTCATCGGCAAGGTGCCTGAACGTTCAGGAGAAAATGGTCCTGCGCCATCCAACGCTTGGTTAACATCGATGATTCTTCCTTGGTAATGAGCGCCTACGCTGATACCGCCACCCATGTGTGCCACAACTAAATTCAACTCCTCATATTTTTTGTTCACATCTTTCGCATACTGCCGTGCAATCGCTTTTTGATTCAAAGCATGGAAAATGGAGATATTGTCAAATAGCGGATGACCGGAAATTCTTGCCAAATCTTGCAATTCGTCAACAACCACCGGATCCGCGATATAAGAAACGCCCAGACCGATAGAAGAAGCGATGCTGTCGGCAATGAGACCACCTAAATTTGAAGCATGTTCACCGGCATATCCAGCACGTAAATGATCCCGCATCAGGTCATTGATTTTGAAAACCCCCGAAGGAACCGGTTTGATCAAACCGCCGCGGCCAATCACCGCGTCCAACGTGGAAATGTCGATATCGTTCATTTTTAGCTCTTCCAAGATCACATGTTTCCTAAAGTCATATTGGTCGGCGATGGATTTAAAATTGGCCAACTCTTCGGACGAATGTTTGATGTTTTTTATAAAGATCTGATTTTCACCATCAAAAATGGCAATTTTGGTGGATGTTGATCCCGGATTGATCGCTAATATTTTTTTTCCCATGTCAAATGTTATTATTGTTTTCGTTAATATTTTGAGCAGCAAAAATATAAAAAAGATTCTGTTTATAAAATGTTCATTTTTGCAGAAGTACATTTCTTAAACAATCGTAATAATTATTCCTATTTTTGCCGCTATAATATAAAAATGGGAAAAGTATGAGAAAATATGCCTTTTTAACAATTTTATGGCTCTGCGCATTTACCTTGTCCGCTCAGAATAAATCAATTGATTTACAAGGTGTTTTTACAGGAAAATATCAGATCGACAATTATTTGTCCCTCGCTTGGCGACCACAAACCACACAATTTACTTTTAGTAAATCATCTTCCTACGACACGCTTTTTATTCAAGGCGCTAACGATAAAACAGCTAAGATGTTCTTGACGAAAACTCAACTTCAGGAACTCCTTCCGGATAAAAAAATCAGGAGTGTGATGCCGTATGAGTGGATTGACCAAAACACACTCTATTTTCCAAACTTGAAAGCACTATTGACCATTGATAAAAATAAATTTCAAGCAAAAGTTTTTCCGTTAGATGGCAAAAAAATCATTGATTATGATGTAAAAAATGCACTTTTTATTACAAAAGATGATAACGGTTATGTTTTCGTATTAAGCGAAAAGAATGGTTACACCCCCATTTTGTTAAGCACTGATACCGGCGCCAATATTGTTTTTGGCGAATCGGTGCACCGTAGCGAGTGGGGCATTAATGAAGGTCAATATATCTCTCCTTCAGGAAAATACATTGCTTTTTACCGGATGGATGAAAATATGGTGGAAGCGTATCCATTGGTACATGCCAATTCCTCTTTAGCCAAGGTAGAGATGATCCGTTATCCGATGGCGGGACAGAAAAGCCACCGTGTGCAAGTTGGAATTTTCAACGTGGAAGAATCTGCGGCACAAAATAAACCGGTTTATCATTACATTAAAACCGAATTTTTGGATGGCGAGTTTTTAACTAACGTAACTTTCTCTCCCTCAGAGATGTTTTTATATATCACTCATGTGAATCGTGAACAGAACCAAATGAAACTAATAGAGTATGATTTACTTACGGGAGAAAAAGAACGCGTGGTGATTTCGGAGCGAGATGACCGTTATGTGGAACCACAAAACCCACCTCTTTTTCTCAAAAACGACCGTTTTATCTGGCAAACTCGCCGCGATGGCTGGAATCATTGCTACCTTTATGATATTTCGGGTGATATGATCAAACAACTGACGAAAGGAAATTACGAAATCATTAATTTGATTGGTGTGGATCCGCAAGAGGAAAATCTCTATTTTATATCCAATAAAGATGATTTTATGGGGAGATTTACCTATAAACTCAATATGAAATCAGAGACCTTGACCAACTTGACTCTCGAAAATGGAACACATACGCCACTGTTTTCATCCAATTATCAATGTCTATTGGATAAATTTAACAATACGACTACACCATTGGAAATTAATTTGTTTGATTTGAAGAAACAAAAAAAGACGAATCTATTGACTGCTAAAAATCCTTATACTGGCTTGTCTTTAGGGGAAACCAAACTTTTCACTATCAAAAACGACGAGCATATTGACCTTTGCTGCAGGATGATCTATCCGCCCAATTTTGATGAGAAGAAAAAATACCCTGTTTTCGTTTATGTTTACGGCGGTCCTCATTCTCAATTGGTTACAAATACTTTTATGTCGGGTGGCGTATTTTTGCACTACATGGCACAACAAGGCTATATTGTTTTTACGTTGGATAACCGGGGAACGGCAAACCGTGGCGCCGAGTTTGAAAAATGTATCCACAGAAATCTCGGCGTTTTAGAGGTGAAAGATCAAATGACCGGTGTAAATTACTTGAAATCTCTCCCTTATGTCGATGTATCCAAGATTGGCGTGGATGGTTGGAGTTATGGTGGTTTTATGACACTTTCGTTGGTTACGGATCATCCGGATATTTTTAAATCAGCCAGTTGCGGCGGCCCCGTGGTGGATTGGAAATGGTATGAAGTGATGTATGGCGAACGCTATATGGACACACCCGAAGAGAATCCAACCGGATATAATAACAGCTCTATCATACCAAAAATTAAAAACTTACAGTGTGACCTTTTGGTGATGCATGGTGCATTAGATAATACAGTAGTACAACAACATAGCTTGGAATTGCTCCGTCAATCCATTGCCGATGGCGTTCAAATTGAGTACTTTGTTTATCCAACCCATGAACATAATGTGCGTGGCTTGGAACGGGTACATCTTTGGGAGAAAATCGAAAAATTCCATAACAGAAACCTCAAAAGTATCACCAACTAATTGCCAATATATCTTTTATGAAATTTAAAAAAGTCCTCATTGTGGATGGGGTTCACCCCTATTTAACAGATTTTCTGACTAATTTGGAAATTGAATATGACTTCATAACAGATATTGATCATGCTGGTTATTTGGCTCTTCCTGACGAATACTCCGGTTTGATCATTCGTAGTCGGTTTGTAGTTGACAACCAAGCGATTGATGCCAAGAAAAATCTGCAATTTATTATCCGTTTAGGTTCAGGGGTAGAGAATATCGCTGTTGATTACGCCAGATCGCAAGGTGTTGCTTGTTACAGCACTCCTGCTGGGAATGCACCTTCCGTAGGAGAGTATTGTCTGACCGTTCTTTTAGCAGCGTTGAAGAAAATCACAATAGGCAATATAGAAGTGAAAAATGGCAGTTGGCAGCGAAAGAAGAATTACGGCAAAGACCTCTGCGACCTCACCATCGGGATCATCGGTTATGGACACACTGGAAAAGCTTTCGCCAAAGTGGTTCGAAACCTGGCGGGAAAAGTATATGCGTATGATAGATACAAAATCAATATTGGCGACGAATATGTTGAAGAGCTTGATTTGGATACGTTAATGGCAAAATGCGATGTTATTTCTTTACATGTTAATTATACGCCTGAAAATTATCACTTTTTCAATCAAAAAATTATTGATAAGGCAGAAAAACCGTTTATATTTATTAATAGTTCCCGGGGAATGGCTGCAAAAACAATGGATTTAACCGCGGCATTGCAATCGAAGAAAATCTCCTTTGCCTGTCTCGATGTGCTGGAATATGAGACACCCCAATTGCAACTTCCCGAAAAGGTACAATGGCCTAAAGATTTACAGCAATTAGCTGACATGGAGAATGTCATACTCACTCCGCACATTGCAGGGCAAACAGCGGATTCGGAGTTACGGCATGCAAAACTAGCAGCGGAAATCATCCGTTCAATGAATAGTTGAAATCATATTTTTTTCTTGTATTTTATGATGCGATTTGGTCTTATCCCATAAAATCGCAATACGAAATCTCGTTATTTTCGAAGTTGATATGGAAGAAATAATGCGATTTTCCGTTGGTGACACCGATAAGCGGGGCGCGGAGAGTTTTATTATAAACAGCTACTTGTTCAACAACAGATTGGCTGATCTCTACATGCGGCGCTTTGCACTCGATGACTAAATAGGGATCGCCATTCCGATTGAAAACAATGAGGTCGTAACGCTTTGATAAACCATTCACTTTGATCTCTTTCTCCACGGCGATATGCGTGGCTGGAATTTGTTTTTTCTGCAATAAATAAAGAATAAAACATTGCCGCACCTCTTCCTCTTCGGTACACTTTACCCACTTCCGACGAATGGGGTCATAGATCTCTTTTTTGTCTAAATTATTGCGGTATTTCAGCACTTTTAACAAATTTTGTTCAGATGCAAAGATAAAAAAAGGGACTTAGAAAAGCCCCCTTTAGATTTCGAATCCGGAAATCCGTTACTCTTCCGCAATAACTTCGAGGTTAACAGTAACCTTAAATTCTTTGTGCAATTGCACTTGTGCGGTATAGTTCCCTAATTCTTTAATGTGGTCGTCTTTCAAATAGATCTTTTTGCGATCTATTTCGATGCCGTGTTGGTCTTTTAGAGCAGCTGCCACAACGATATTATTCACTGAACCGAAAATAGTGCCTTTTTCAGAAGCTTTAGTTAAAATCTTCAAGGTCAAGCCTTCGATTTTTCCTGCCATAAACTCAGCTTCTTTTCTGATTTTTTCAGCTTTAAACGCACGTTGTTTCAACGTTTCAGCTAACATTTTCTTTTTTGATTCGGTTGCTAAAACAGCATAACCTTGAGGAATCAAATAATTTCTACCGTAACCGTCTTTTACTTTCACGAGGTCATCGGCGAATCCCAAATTTTGAACGTCTTGTTTTAAAATAACTTCCATTATATGATCCTCCTTATTGATTTGTTTTTAAATTATCGGTAACGAATGGTAACAAAGCAAGGTGGCGTGCTCTTTTAACAGCTTGAGCCACTTTCTTTTGGAATTTCAAAGAAGTCCCAGTCAAACGTCTCGGTAAAATCTTGCCTTGCTCGTTCACGAATCTTTTCAAAAATTCACCATCCTTATAATCGATGTACTTGATTCCGTTTTTCTTGAAACGGCAATATTTTTTCTTTCTAATATCAACCGCTATCGGGGTTAAATATTTAATATCTGATTGTTGTGCCATAATTATAATCCTTCCTTCTCTTCTTTAATTTGTTTTTCTTTTTTAAGGTTACGCCTTTTTTCATTGTACGCAATAGCGTGTTTGTCCAAAGAAACAGTCAA
>JAJDJJ010000043.1 GCA_030267125.1 Bacteroidales bacterium OttesenSCG-928-B11 | reverse complement strand
AAAATTGAATTGGTTCAAAATAGATACGTTTTACGTGGCAAAATGTGTGTATAGAGATGTGAAAAATGAAGTTTTTCTTACCGAAAAAGGAGGATGGGAAAAAACATACCTTGAAATGGATGAGGTTAAAATCACAGGAAATATCTTGAAACACCTCAATTCGTTCTATAGGGGTTGGAAATTTAAAAGCGCAATGAAAGAGGTGCGGGCCGACAAGAATGATTTGACTATGGTTGAGATTTATGAACGGAATAATATCAAAAGTAAAATGGTAACCACTGTCATCTTTGATAAATTAGGAAAATTAGTACGCACGATCGACCCTGATTATGAGCTGGGCACACAAGAAACCGCTGCCGGCGATGATGCCGAACTGGAAAAACATTATGAAAAAATGGCGATGGGTATGGGCGATAACAATAACGCTAACGATGATATCCCCACAGAGATACAGAATGCATTCAAGGCGAAGTATCCCCGTATCACCAACGCTACTTGGAGCCGCGATGAGGATAATAACTACTGTGCGACTTTCATGGGAACCAAAGGCAAAGAGATCTGCGTGATCGGGCAATCAGGAACCGTGCTTCAAATTCATACAATCGGAAATATCAACCTGTTATCATCAAATATTCAGAATTATATTAAACAAAATCTGAAAGGATTTAAAGTGGATGAGTTCTATGCCGTGAAAGATCTAATGACTAAAAAGAACTATTTTAAAGTAATTACTTTTAACAAAAAAACAGGCGATGAGGAAGTATTATGGTTTGATACGGCCGGAAAAATCGTTGATATGTAATTTGAAAGGGATAAGGAGAAAAGAATGGGAAATAAAGCGAAGCATAGACAAATCCCGAACGTAGCGTCAAGTCACTAAAACCTAAAATCTAAAACATTGAACTATATTGAAGTAACGATCACATTTAGTGAGAATGATCCTTGGAAAGAGATATTTACCACCTTGTTGGCCGACATCGGCTTTGATAGTTTCATGGATGGGGATTCAGAAGAACTACTTGCCTATATTCCCGAAAATATTTATGATAAACAACAGCTTGATAGTCTGTTAACACATCATGGTTTTTCTGTAGACGTTTCTTATAAATCGGCAAAGATTGAAAGTCAGGATTGGAATGCCGTTTGGGAATCCAACTACGCACCGGTGATGATCGGGGAGCGTTGTTATATTCGGGCGCCCTTTCATGAACCCAAGCCGGATGTGCCGTTCGAGATTGTCATCGAACCGAAGATGTCGTTCGGTACCGCCCACCACGAAACGACCGCCATGATGATCGAGTATATGCTTGAAACGGACGTGGAAAGGAAAAGCTTGCTGGATATGGGCGCAGGGACGGGAGTCCTTGCGATACTTGCCCGCAAAAAAGGTGCTTCACCGGTCGTTGCCATCGATAACGATGAGTGGGCGTATAATAACAATATAGAGAACAATAGCAAAAACAGCATCGATGATATGACTGTTATTTTGGGCGATGCGGCAACGATTCCCGATAGACAGTTTGACATTATTTTCGCCAATATCAACCGAAACATACTGTATAACGACATACCCTTTTATGCTAACGTATTGAAAACCGGTGGAATGCTTTTCCTCAGCGGGTTTTATGTTGAGCAAGACTTGGAAATCCTCCGAAACCGTTGTGCCGAATTTGGCATCGAGTTTTTGGATAACAAGGAGAAAAACCATTGGGCAGCCGCCCGTTTTGGGAAAAAGTGATCTTTCATAAAAATAGTTAACATGATGAAACGCCTCTTTATCACGCTGATTCTATTATCGGCAACCATTTTCTGTACCGCTCAGCGGATTAGTTCGTTTTCGAGCGATTATCAACAGACGGTGGCAGAGATGAAAACGTTTTTTCAAACGGCATCGTCAGATCAACGGAAAGAGGCTGACGCGTTGATGGTTGTTTTTGAAGAATGGTGGATCAATCCTTTCTTGTCGGGAGAGATGCAGCAGGATTTCATAGAATTAGCAAACCAAATGATTGCGAAAAGGTACCGCCCACTGCCTCATTTCAAAGCTTTCATCGAGGTTTATATCACCTATTCGGAATATCACCGGGCGGATGACCTTCGTGAGAAATGGAAGAGTATTGTTTCATTTCAAATCCAAAATGGGACAACTACCGCTTTTCCTATACAGATGCAGACATACAACCTGATCTTCGGCAAGAAAACTTTTTCGGATAAAGCCAACAGTGGATGGCGCTTTGAAGGAGAAATCAAGGATTTAGGAGTGAAGGATATCCCCTTTATCAGTTTCGAGGAAGTAGACGTGATCTCCTCATACAAGGACGATAGTGTGACTATTGCGAGTACCTCCGGCTCCTTTTTTCCAACCACCGGCAAATGGAACGGCAAGGGGGGATACATTTACTGGGACCGGACAGCATTGGGTTCGGATGTTAAGGCGGAACTAAGAGATTATGAATGGGATATACGATTCGCTAAGGTAGAAGCCGAGAACGCTTTGCTTTATTATCCCGAACTTTTTTCAGCTCCGATCTTAGGCAAGGTGGAAGACAAGGCAACTATCAATACCGATGAAGACAAGGCTACTTATCCCCGTTTTCAAAGCGCACAAGCCGTTTTGAGTATTCCCGATATCTACGAAAATGTGGATTATACGGGTGGGTTTGCACTGCGGGGATCGTCTATCATGGGCTCTTCCGATAATGAAAATTTGGCGAGAATCAACATAAAAAAAGATAATAAGGTAGTTGCTTCGGCGCGATCCAATTCGTTTTTGTTTAAGACAGATAATGTGTTGGCTTCGGATGCGAAGATTGCCATCTATTTGGAAGAAGATTCTATTTATCACTCCGCCGCCAATTTCAAATATACCGAGGCTAACCGCGAATTGTTGATCTCTCGCCCGAAAAACGGTGTGGGACGGGCGCCTTTCATCAATACCTACCACCGCATGGATATCTATGCGGAAGCAATCATTTGGAAAGTGGATGAGGAACGGATCGAAGTACGACCGATCGTGAGCGAAACACAGCAAGGAACAGCAATCTTTGAATCCCAAAACTATTTTGACCGAAGCATCATGCTGGAGATGAAAGGGATGAATGACGTTTCCCCGCTCTATACTTTATGGCAGCTTTTCCGATTGTATGAATATGGCACGGTCTCTTTTCAACGGACGGTGGCACATTTCAAACGCTCCCCAGCCGATATCCGACAGTTGTTGATCGATGTCGCCGCACAAGGGTTTATTGAATACGATATCTATAAAGATGAGATCAAATATAGACCTAAACTTGCCCAGTATCTGAATAATGAAGTGGGAAAAAAGGACTATGACAATATCCGGCTGGAGTCGCAAACCCACTATGCTAATATCGATATGCTAACGATGGATATGCGGGTGACGGGCTGCGAATTTTTCGTGCTCAGCGATGCGCAGATTGTAAACGTTTATCCAACCGATGAAAAGGTGATCGTGAAGAAAAACCGCGACATGTCCTTTTCGGGCAGAGTGATAGGAGGATTATTCGACTTCGTGACCTATAATTGCGAGTTTGAATACGACCGGTTTGTTGTTGATATGGATGTGATTGATTCGCTCATCATGTATGTGGAGGATATGAATGGCCCGGTAAACATGTACGGTGAACATCATCTGCGCCGCCTTACCAGCCAAATTGAAGAGTTGGCAGGGTCACTCTATATTGACCAACCCGGCAACAAATCCGGACTTATTGATTATCCTGACTATCCTTATTTCCAAAGCCGGAAAGAAGGAAAGGTTTTCTATGAACACACATTTAATAATAACAGGGCGTATAAACGTGATCAGTTTTATTTCTTGGTTAACTTATTTAAAATAGTGAACTTAGATAACTTCGAACCGGACTCAATGCGTTTTAACGGGCGATTGGTTTCGGGAGGTATCTTCCCCGATATCCACGAAGATTTGGTTGCGCGTCCCGATTTTTCATTGGGGTTTGTGCATCGAACTGGACCGGACGGTTTGCCGGCGTATGGCGGAAAAGGAAGTTTTACAAATATGATTGATTTAAGTAACAGGGGATTATGGGCGAAAGGAGATATCAAATACATCACTTCCATTACCAAGTCCGACAGTTTGATATTCTTTTTAGATCATGCGAACGGACGAGCGAACAGTCACATTGTGGCGGAGCAGCAAGCAGGAGTAGAATACCCGAAAGCATCATTGGAAGATGGCTATATGCACTGGCAACCCTATAATGACCAAATGTTTATTTATACCCGATCGACGCCGATGGCAATTTTCGATGAGATTGAACACCGCGGTTACTCCCGGCTTACTCCGGCGGGCATGTATGGCGGTGGTATCTCAAAATTTAAACGCGCCGATTTGACCTCCAATAATTTTTGGTTCAAACACCATGAACTGCTGGCTGATACCGCTAACCTCCGGATATTCGACTTGGAACGGAAATCAGACTTTGCCTTAACTACGGAGAACTATAATTCGCATATTGATTTTCATACCCGAAAAGGCGTGTTTGTTTCCAACGGCGAAGCTTCCGAAGTCTTTTTTGTGAAAAATGAGATGAAGGCTAAAGCTTATCGTTTCGATTGGGATCCCATTGATGACAATATCCTTCGTTTCAACTGGGAGGATCCGCATAAAAATGTGGATATTAACAACACACCCAGTCGGGAGTTGGTGGATATGCTGAGTGAGGGCAATGAGTTGATTGCCACTAATCCCGAAAAAAATCTATTGCGGTTCAATGCGTTGAATGCGGAGTTTGATTTTGGAAAGAATATTATCAAGGCCAATGGCGTGCGTTTTATCAATGTGGGCGATGCGGCGGTGATTCCCTACAACGGTGAGGTTACAGTTTATGAAAAAGCTGATATCGAACAATTTACAAATGCAAGAATTTTAGCGGGAAGAGAAAACAAATACCACGAGTTATATGACTCCCGGGTGAAAGTGATCACCGGAACCCGTTTGCGAGGGAATGGGTTTTATGATTATATAGATGAGAATGAGACTGTTCAAACGATCTTCTTCGATACGGTTTGGGTGATCAATAAAACGGAAGGACACGGAAAGATTCCGCTGGCCAAGGATTTTAAATTCAGCCCCCACTTCGGATTCGATGGCAGGGTGGAGTTACATAGCACCAAAGAGTTCCTCTATTTTGTAGGAGGAGTGGAATTTATCAACGATTGCGATACGGTAAAACCCACTCGTTTACGAATTTTACAAGAAATTAATCCGAAAAATATTCTTATTGAAATCCATAACAGATCCAAAGATGTGAACGACCGGAAAGCGGTGGTGGCAATCGCTTCGCGCAACCGAGACGGTAGAATATACACTTGCTTTGGTGCTGCCAAAGACCAGTTTAACGATTCGGAGTACATCTCGGTTTTCGGATTTATAAAATATGACAAGGAGCAACATTGTTTTAAAGCCGCTTCTTTGGAAAAATTGGAAGATGAGACACAGCCGGGCAACATCATTATCTTGGATGTGGCGAACTGCCTTGGCATAGGGCGCGGAGCCATCGATATGGGTGCCAAATTGGGTAGGGTCGATTTTGTGACCAATGGTACTATCACCAACTTCATGCACGCTGATTCAGCCGAAATGACGCTCATCACATCTATTGATTTCTTTTTTAACACGCAATCAATGAGAGTATTATCTCGTAGATTGGATGAAACACAAAGCTTGAATTTTGTAGATGTGTCGGGTAATGTCGAGTATGATTTGGCTTTATTGGATATCATGGGCGAAGAAGCTTACAAACGCTATAATAGAGAGTTAGCGTTGTCGGGTCGGGTAAACCGGTTGCCTAAAGAGCTGCAGGTGAAGTTCCTCTTCTCCGACATCTACTTCACATGGGATAAAGAAAATTCCGCTTTTATTTCCCAGCGTACCCTGCCGGTCATCATTTGTGGTAGTACACAGATTTACAAGGAAGTACCCGGTCGTATTGTTATTGAGAAAAAAGGATCACGGAACAACTTATATATATTCATGGAAGTTGACAGTGAATATTTCTTATTCCAGTTTCAAAACAACACCATGTTTGGCTACTCTTCCGTGAGTCAATTTAATGATGAAATCTCAAAAACGAAAGGAAAAGACAGGGCATTAAAAGCTGAAAATGGGCAACAATCATTCTCCTACCGTCTCGGTAACCGATCCCAACATCGGAATTTTATCCGCAAATTCTATCCTGCGGTAGAGGAAGAAGAGGATGGTGACTAATTCATTATCTTTGTGCTCTTGTTTAAAAAAGGATTGATCTCGAATGGAGGAGAAGAAAAAACTCAACATTATCGCTATTACTGATTATTCGCCGTATGGAGATGCTGCCGTTCGCCATGCAGGGGTGTTGGCTGCTATCTTCAAAACTACCCTTACCATAATCACTGATTTTTCGATCTATCCTAAAAAATTCAAGGAAATCGATGCATTCAAAGAAGAAAGGATTAGAAAGGATGATATTTGGAAAGAAGAGATCGGGAAAATCCAATCGGCAATTGAGGAACCGCTGCAGGAAATCAGTCCCAATTTCAACCGTACTTTAGACAATCTCTCCGTTCACGACATCGAGACGATCATGCAAAATGATCATTTCACAGCGAAAATGCTGTATGACTATGCCGAAGATACCAATACCATCATGTTTGTGATCGGTGTTTCGAAGAAAGGGAAGAACAACTATTTCAGTCGGAAACGTGCCGCAAAATTCATTAAACCCTCCCGCATTCCGGTGATGACTGTGGGGAATAAAATGCCTGAAGCGAGTGTTTATCAGCATGTTATACTCCCATTAGATATTGATAGACAGGCTAAGGAAAAAGTACTGTGGGCAGGCTACTTCAGTAAGTTCTATTACGCCACCGTCCATGTGATTCACACGATTTACAAGGATAGTTTTCTCCGGCAGAAAATAAAAGGGAATATTGATTTTACCGAAAAATTATACAAAAACCTCGAAGTTGATTACCAACTCCATGAGATCTCTCCAACGGTCGATAACATCGACCACTATTCATTGTCGTTTGCGCGTAAAATCAATGCTTCGCTAACGGTGATCATGATGACTAAATACTATTCTGTTTTTGATTTCCTCTTTGGTCCGAAAGAATTTGCAGTGATTGGTAACGACGAAGGATTCCCCGTCTTATGTATCAACGAGCGGGAGGATTTGTATGTGCTTTGTGTTTGAATTTTTCCCGTATATTTCCTGATTTCAATTATGCGCCATCCTTGGCAATACAATTCTATGTGAATCATATATTTAGCTAAAAAGACAGATTCTCTCAAAACGTGCCTCAATTATTAGGTTCTCATGAAATGTCTTTCCAAAAAATTGGAGTCTACTACTTTTAGAAACTCTTTCGACAACGATCTCTTGCTTCAAAATGTGTTTTTCCATTACTTTCAAGGTGAACGACGTGCGCGGGCGACGGCTTTGCGCGATGCGGCGGTGCGTGAATGCCAATCTCTTGACAGAACGGCAGGGACACGGAGTGCATTGCAAAAATGGAAGGTAATCCGATCGTTTATGCGAAGTCGGTGGGAGGTTTCATCAAAGTGGAATTATGAAGAATGGCATTCCAACCTTTTATTTTTGCCGCCCTGCCGTTCTGTCTTAGAGATATTGGCAGGGCGGGTGGCGGTCGCAAAGTCATGATTTTTTGCTACTTTTTTATCAAGAAAAAAGTAGTGGAATAAAAATGTATCGAACCATAATCCCAATATTTTATTGAATAGTTTTTCGCAAAAACATACTCAGTGACAATACTTTATGCGAAATAAAAATTTTGAAAAAACTACCGCTCCACCCAATATCGCAAAAAAGATTCATAAAGAATTGATTTTTTGCGACTTATGAAATTAGATTGTAAAAGTTGTCAAAAACAGAAGTGATTGGTAACGACGAAGGATTCCCCGTCTTATGTATCAACGAGCGGGAGGATTTGTATGTGCTTTGTGTTTGAATTTTTCCCGTATATTTGCCCGCTTATTTTACACTAACCGGTAATCATCAAAAATATATGAATATGAAAGGATTAAAGTTAACCACCATCTTATTTTTAACCATTTCGCTTTTTGCTTGCTCTCCCACAAAAAACGGAGAAAAGAAAAGCCAACAAGAAGAATCGACAGTTAATGTGCAAACAGAGCAAACAACGACTGAATCAAAAGATAATCAAAAAGATACAACAACAGATATGACAAAAGTTTTAATTAAAACCTCTTTAGGTGACATTACCATCGCTCTTTATGACGAAACGCCTCAACATAAAGAGAATTTCATCAAATTAGTGAATGATAATTTTTATGATGGCGTTTTGTTCCATCGAATTATCCAAGGATTTATGGTACAAACCGGTGATCCTGATTCCAAAACTGCGCAACCTGGGCAACAGCTGGGCGCCGGTGGTCCGGGATATACTATCCCCGCCGAAATCCATCCTAAATATTACCACAAAAGAGGGGCTGTGGCAGCTGCCCGTCAAGGTGATCAAGTGAATCCCGAAAGAAGATCATCGGGATCGCAGTTCTACATCGTGGACGGTGCGAAGTTCTCGGGACAAGAGATTTCAAGAAATCCTTACTACAAATACACTGAAACACAAAAAATGGAGTATGAAACCATCGGCGGCGCACCGCATTTAGACGGACAATACACCATTTTCGGCGAAGTGGTTGACGGCATGAATGTGGTTGATTTAATTGCGGCTCAACCCAAAGATCGCGGTGACCGCCCGGTTACCGATATCAAAATCATCTCCGCCACTATCGTGAACGAATAAAACCAATCCTGTTTATGACGAATATTGAGAAAATTGCCGCCGAAATTGACCATTTTCAAATTGAAAATAACGAACAGTTAGAACAATTCCGGCTACAATTCTTGAGCAAGAAGAGTGAGTTACAGACCTTACTCGGCCAAATCAAAGAGGTGGCGCCCGAAGAGCGGAAAGCGTTTGGGCAACAAGTGAACGAGCTGAAACAGAAAGCACAGCAAATTTTTGATGAACAGAAAGAGAGATTAGAGTCTTCGGTGGTTTTTGCCGGTGGAGCGGAAGATTATTCCCGCCCGGTTCCTACTCCCGGATTAGGATCATTGCATCCTATTTCTGTGATCATGAACGAGGTTTGCACTATCTTTGAAGATATTGGTTTCCATATCGTTGATGGTCCGGAAATTGAGGATGACTGGCACGTTTTCTCGGCGCTGAATTTCGCCGAAGAACATCCCGCCCGCGACATGCAGGATACTTTCTTCATCGAATTACGTCCGGATGTGCTCTTGCGTACACACACCTCATCTGTGCAGGTGAGGGCGATGGAGTCGCAAAAACCGCCACTGCGCGTGATTTGCCCAGGCCGGGTTTATCGCAATGAAGTGATCACTGCCCGCTCGCACTGTTTCTTTCATCAAATGGAAGCATTGTATGTAGCTGAAAATGTTTCGTTTGCGGACATGAAACAAACTTTGCTCCATTTTGCCCGCGAGATGTTCGGGGCGGAAACAGAAATCCGCCTTCGTCCTTCCTATTTCCCTTTCACCGAACCTTCGGCGGAAATGGACATTTCGTGTAAGATCTGTGGCGGGAAAGGTTGCACCGTGTGCAAACATACCGGCTGGGTGGAAATTTTAGGTTGTGGTATGGTAGATCCAAATGTATTAGATAGTTGCGGAATAGATAGCACTAAATATACCGGATATGCCATCGGAATTGGAATAGAAAGAATGACCATGTTGAAATATAAGATCAATGATATTCGTCTTTTCTTTGAAAATGATATCCGGTTCTTGCAACAATTTAAATCGACAACTTTATAATTAAAGCAATAATAAGATAGAATGTAATTTGCTCAATACGATTGATTATTAATTTCGGAATACAAATCTAAATCATTTATGATGACAAAACAGTATAAGCTAACGAACAATGTGATTGGTTGGGTCTTAGGTATCTTTGCCTCAGCCGTTTATATTATGACTGCCGAACCCACGGCTTCGTGGTGGGACTGTGGTGAATATATTGCAACAACCTACAAAATGTTGGTAGGACACCCACCGGGGGCCCCCACTTTCCAAATCATCGGACACTTCTTCACGCTGTTTGCAGGCGGTGATGTTACCAAAGTCGCTTTTTGCATGAATGTGATGTCTGCCATTTGCAGCGGCTTAACCATCATGTTCCTCTTTTGGACGATGACACTGCTGGGCAAGAAGTTAGTTGCCAAAATGGGAGGAATGACTCCCGGTCGTCAAGTAGCGCTCTTTGGATCGGCACTTGTGGGAGCTTTGACTTATACGTTCACGGACACTTTTTGGTTCTCCGCTGTGGAAGGTGAGGTTTACGCCATGTCATCCTTCTTTACCGCACTGGTTTTCTGGTGTATCCTCAAGTGGGACGAAGAGTACGATAATCCGAAAACAGGTGTGAATCCTAATCGTTGGATAATTCTAATTGCTTACTTAATAGGACTTTCTATTGGAGTTCACTTGCTCAACTTGCTTACCCTGCCGGCTATCGTATTGGTCGTTTATTTCAAACTCTCCAAAAATGCCAGCTATATGGGCGTGGTACTTTCGTTGGTTTTCATCTCCGCGGGATTAGCCATCTTTTTCCCCACACAATACATGTTCCTGATTTGGTTGCTCATCTCCGCACCGTTGGCATACTTATGCTATAAAAAAGGAACTTTCAAATCGAAGGCGGAATGGGGAGTGCTTATTTCATTGGGATTATCTTTCGTTCTTTTGGCCACAATCCTCTATGGAATCATTCCGGGAATTGTAAGTTTAGCAGGCAAGTTTGAAATCTTTTTTATTAATAAGATAGGATTACCGTTCAATTCGGGCACGATCATCTATTTCTTATTGATATTTGGATTGATCGCCTATGGATTATATTATGGTTATAAAAAACAAAAACGGACATTGAATGCAGGAATTCTCAGTTTCCTTTTCCTATTAATAGGCTATTCAACGTTTATAACATTGGTAATCCGCTCAAATGCTAACCCCACTATCGATGAAAACAATCCCGAAGATGCGGTTTCACTGTTGGCTTACCTGAATCGCGAACAATATGGCTCCAATCCGTTGATCCATGGCTATTCTTATAATTCGAGAAGGATTAATGTCACCGACGGAAAACCGGTTTACGTGAGAGACGATGCCGCCGGTCGCTATGTGATTTCCGATGACCGGAGAAGAACGGTGTATGAATATCATCCGGATGATGAGATGTTATTCCCCAGAATGTGGTATTCCGAAAAAGCCGGCGAATACACCAATTGGATTAAAAATCAATACGATCCAACCGACAAAAAAGGAAAAGAAGTCTATCGTCATTTGGAGAGAAATAAACCCCCGACACACGAAATAAATGTCAAGTTTTTGCACTCTTACCAATTGAATTACATGTATTTCCGCTATTTTATGTGGAATTTCTCGGGCAGACAGAACGATTTGCAAGGAAGAGGAGATATGTATAATGGAAATTGGGTGACCGGTATTCCGTTTATAGATAATATTTTAGTGGGAAAACAGAACGAGTTGCCCACCAGCATGGAGCGTCCCGGACATAACAGGTACTATTTATTACCACTGTTATTGGGGATCATTGGCATTATCTTCTATTCCAGAAGAGATGGTGTTAATTCATTCATTGTCTTGATGCTATTTGTGATGACGGGCTTGGCTATCGCTTTCTACCTGAACATGTATGCCTTCCAACCCCGAGAACGGGATTATGCCTTTGCAGCATCTTTCTATGCCTTCTCGATCTGGGTCGGGTTTGGTGTCTTCGGCATCTACTCGCTGTTCGAGCGATTGAAAAACAACAAGGTGCAAGTAATATCCGCTGCCGGAACCACCATTCTTTGCATCCTTTTGGTGCCTTGTATTTTGGCGAAAGAAAATTGGGATGACCATGATCGTTCTAACAATTATACCACCATAGGCATTGCGAAAAACTATCTCGATTCTTGCGAACCGAATGCCATCCTGTTTACCATGGGTGATAACGACACTTTCCCGTTGTGGTATGTGCAAGAGGTGGAAGGTTATCGTACCGACGTGCGTGTTTGTAACCTAAGCCTTTTGGGTGCAAGCTGGTATGTGGACCAGATGAAACGGAAAGTGTACGAATCCGATCCGCTGCCTATTTCAATGACCTGGGATCAGTATAAAGATGGAACCCGCGATGGTATTGTGACAAAAGCCGGAAGCAATGAGTTTGTTAGCTTGAAAGGATTTGTCGACTATATCAAATCTCCGGAATTTAACAACACGCGTTTTATTAATGCATCAGGATCCCAAGGAACTCACGGACGGGTATTCCCTGCAAGTTTTTCGTTGCCGGTTGATAAAGAACAAGTGTTGGCAACAGGAACAGTGAAACCCGGCATGGACTCCTTGATCGTGGATAAAATGCAGTGGAATGTGAATACTAATGGTGAACATTATTTCTATAGGCCTTCTATCATTATGATGGATATTTTGGTGAACAATAACTGGGAACGCCCGATTTATTACGCCACAACAACAGGACCGGATGCTTATTTAGGCTTGGAAGAGTATTTCCAATTGGAAGGATTGGCATACCGATTGGTGCCGATCAGAACGCCAAAGGGTTCAGGGTATGAATTTGGCCGTATTGACAGCGAAATTTTGTATGATAAGATGGTGAAAAACTTTAATGACCACAACCGTATTGATAAGATGAATAATCCCAATATGCCTGAAAAAGAAGTGTCTCCGTATTTATGGGGAGGCTTCAATGATCCGAGGGTGCATCATAATGAAGACGATGTCAGACTTATCCGTATGATTCGCAGAAATTTCATCCGGTTGGCAAACACATTCATGAGAGAGGGTAACCTCACCAAAGCGGAAGAGGTATTAGACCATAGCTTTGAAATTGTCAATGATAAAATCTTCCCCTATAAAATGAATGCCGATATTCTTTATGCTCTAAGTAATATAAATGCCATCGAAAGTTATAATGAAATGAGCAACGCTAACGCTTCGGAAAAGGCATACGCTATAGCCGATCGCATAACCGATTACTTCATTGAAGATTTTGCTTGGTATGATAAATGCAACGAACGGACATTGGATATCCAAAGTGAAAATATTCAAAATAATGTCTACTTGCTAGGATATCTGCTTGATAGACTTCCCGCGGAACAGATGAAAAAACTGGAGCCGAAGTTGAAGCAGATCTCGTTAAGCAAGGTATATATGAACCGTCTTGATGAATTTGCGGGTAATATTGAAAAGAATATGCAAAGGTTAGATATGGCATATAATGAAGTTATGCAAGATCTTCTCTTTTTGAAAGACTACTATTTGGCAACGGCTATTGCTTGCGGGCAAGATGAGTTGGCGCAAAATATTTTGGGTGTTATCAATGGATATGTGGATCAAGTGACGGCTATTAGTCCGCAACTTGGCAATCAATTCAAAATGCGGTTGAATTAAAAATTTATAGATGAATATTTTAGTTGTTGGTCGCGGAGGCAGAGAGCATGCCATTGCATGGAAGTTAGCTCAATCCCCTTTAGCCACAAGAATATATGTTGCTCCGGGGAGCGATGCGATGAATCTGTCTCATTACACTATCACCTCCTTGGCAATAGATGAAAATGACAACGAACAGTTGATCAAATTCGCACTCACCTATAACATACGTTTGGTGGTCATCGGACCCGAAACGGCATTGTTGAATGGCTTGGCGGATGACTTCGCCGCCAATGGCATCCGGGTTTTCGGACCTTCTAAAGCTGCTGCTCTCATTGAGGGGAGTAAGCAGTTTGCCAAAGAATTGATGTTGAAACACAAAATCCCCACCGCGGAGTATTCGATTTTCGATGATTATGATAACGCTCTGGCTTATGTGAAGCAGAAAGGTGCACCTATCGTCATCAAATACGATGGACTGGCAGCAGGAAAAGGCGTGGTGGTCGCAAAGAATCTCGAAGAGGCCGGACAAGCGCTTGCAGAGATGTTGCGGGATAAAAAATTCGGCAACGGCAAAGTGGTAATCGAAGAGTTTTTGGAAGGACCTGAATTTTCGTTGATGGCATTAGTAAACGGTGAAATCGTTGCTCCATTGGCAATCGCACAGGATCACAAACGAGCGTATAACGACGATTTAGGACCAAATACCGGCGGTATGGGTGCCTATACGCCCGTTCCTACCATTTCTGCCGAAACAGTGCAAATCGCCGTCGATACGATCATGAAACCCACGGTGAAAGCGTTGTCGAATGAAAAACGCCCGTTTACAGGTATTCTCTACGGAGGATTGATGCTCACCGCTGATGGACCGAAGGTGATCGAATTTAACGCCCGTTTTGGTGATCCCGAAACCGAAGTTGTGCTACCCCGTATGAAGAGCGATCTGCTCAAACATATTCTCGATATTTTAAATGATATTGAACCGCAGATCGAATGGCACGACGACTTCTTTTTGGGTGTGGTGCTGGCATCTGCCGGCTATCCCGAATCTTCTACAAAAGGTGCGGAAATTCGAGGATTGGAAAAAGTGGAGAATTTGATTTTCCACATGGGAACAAAAATGGAAGAAGAAAAGTGGGTGACGAATGGAGGAAGAGTATTGTTTGTGGTTGGTAGGGGAAAAACACTGGAAACCGCACAATTAAACGCCTATTCCGCTGTCGATCAGATTGATTGCGATAAGCTGTTTTTCAGAAGCGATATTGGAAATCAATGATCAATGTTTAACAAACATGCGGGCTACTAAAATCTGTTAATTTTGAAAAAACGCCCCAAAATCTTAGTGGTTGATGATGAGGAAGATCTGTGTGAGATCTTGCAGTTTAACTTTCGTCAAGCAGGTTTTGACGTGGAGATTGCGTTATCGGCAGAGGAAGCTTTGATGATGAATATTACTTCGTGTGACTTGATTCTGTTGGATGTGATGATGGGTGAGATGTCAGGTTTCAAAATGGCTGATATTGTAAGGAAAAACCACAAAACCGCTCATATCCCGATTATCTTTTGTACCGCAAAAGATGCCGAAGAGGATACGCTTCTTGGTTTGGAGATCGGCGGAGATGATTATATCCTTAAACCCTTTTCCGTAAAAGAGGTAATCGCCCGCGTGAAAGCCGTTCTGCGGAGAACCTCAAATCCGGCAGTCTATAAACCTGTGGAAATCAACTCTTTTGCAATATCGGCAGGAGAGATCAGTATAGATATGGATAGCAAGAAGGTGATGGTGGACGAACGCGAAGTGGAGCTTACTAAAACCGAGTTTGAAATAATAACGCTGCTATTGAAAAATACCAACAAGGTGATCAGTCGCGAAGAGATTATCGGATATGTATGGAAAGATGAGGTATTTATCAACGACCGTACTGTGGATGTTCATATTACGCGATTGCGGAAAAAAATCGCACCCTATGGTAAAAATATCGTTTCACGGTCAGGATACGGGTATTGTTACGAATACAAATAATCACCATGAGCGCCAATAAAAAATATTCTCATTTTCACCGGAGGGTCTTCTGGTCTGTTTCCGTTTTCGTTGCGCTAATTGTATGTGGCTTTATTATATTATTATATCAACAAAATATAAAATTCGCTTCCGATAATTCATTTATCGACGTTATTGTTGAACACAAATACTATTTCGCCGTTCTATTGCTTCTTTTGATATTTGGAGGGATCTATTTCTACCGGGTTATGTTTAGATTGGGAGATAATATCAACCAGCTCAATGACTTCGCCACGCGAGCCGATCGAGATGAGGAGATCGACTATTCGGGACAATTTTCAAAAAATGAATTAGGCAATATCTCCCGGCATATTGTGCAGATATATAACCGATTGATGCACACTAAAAAAGCGCTGGAAGTCGAAAAAGAACGCGTTTTTAAACAGGAAGAGGAACAGGTGCGAATCAAAAGGCAGCTTACTCAAAACGTTGCTCATGAACTCAAAACACCGGTTAGTAGCATTCAAGGTTATTTGGAAACAATTGTTTCCAACGAGGATATTCCCGACGAAACAAAAAATAGTTTTATCGAAAAAGGATATGCGCAATGCAAACGACTCTCTTCCCTGCTGCATGACATTACCTACCTGTCGAGAATTGACGAGGCTCCGGAGATGATCGAAAAAGAAGAGACAGACATCGCCAACCTCATCAAAGGCGTGTTGAACGATGTATCCACGCAACTGGTTGAAAAGAAAATCATTGTGAAAAATAGCACTGAACAACAACAGCTGCGTTGCTTTGGTAGCCCATCATTAATATATTCTATTTTCAGAAATCTCATTGACAATACATTAGCTTATGCCGGAGAGAGCATTGATATTTACATAGATTGCTACAAGGAGGATCAAAATTTCTACTATTTTAGTTATTCTGATAATGGTATCGGCGTTCCCGAAGAGCACTTGCCTCGCATTTTCGAACGTTTTTATCGGATAGATAAAGGTCGCAGCCGCAAGTTGGGAGGAACCGGCTTAGGTTTAGCTATTGTCAAGAACTCCATCATTTTCCATGGTGGCACAGTCATGGCCAAAAAGTTATATGGCGGTGGCTTGGAGTTTGTCTTTACTATCAGTAAAAAAATGGAAACATTTTATCGTTGACACAGAACCAGAGACATGTCAATTTAAATTGTATCAACCATTCAGGTTGTGTACCATCTTGCACTGCAAATCCCGCCGTAAAATCAAAAAATATGGGTTGAACATCTGAACCAATTGCGATTTTGTCTGATTGATCGCACGGAAAATAATTCAACAACGGACATGATCAGAAGATCCAAAATGACGTTTCGTTCGAGCATCGATTTAAGAGACGCTTACGGTCTTAAAGTTTGAAAAGGTGAAGTGAATCCAAAAGCTCCTTTCCTTTTACCCAAAAGGAAAGGAGCTTTTTAACAAAAGGTACGGACGATTTATGTTAAAGGTACGGACGATTTATGTTAAAGGCACGGACGATTTGGAGAGAGGGGTGGTACCCCACTTTGCATCTGAAATATCATGAAACACCGCTATTGCCTAAGCCAATGTGCTAAAAAGGGTTCTCGAAGTTTAATTTGCTTATAATTACTGTTTTGCATTATCTTTGTGATCTTTGTGAACTTTTGTGGTTAGAATTTGAATCTTTAAAGGGAAAGGGTATTTGAAATTTATTAAATTTGCGGCTGCATTTATTGCAAGGAAAGGGATAGTCTTATTAATAAAAGCCGTATTATGAAAAAGATAACTTTATTATTAGTTGCGTTGTTGACGGGTGTCATGTCGTATGCTCAAATCACATTTGAAAGTTTTAATCAAGAGAAAATAGAATCATCCTCAAGAATGTATTCTATCGGTGAAGAGAATTTTATACTTATCAATAGTGAAGAATACATCGTTTTCAGTCCCGACATGAAGGCCGTTTCAAAAACCACGCTTGATTTTGAGAAAAAGACCGTTTTTATTTCGGCATACAATAGTTCGGATGGAGGAATTATTGCGCTTTTTAGAGTTTATAAGAAAAAAGAGGAGCGATACACCTATACTAAAGTTGTGATAAGTCCGAACGGGAAATTAACGAATACCGAGATTTTGTCATCGATGGATGAGGAGAGGAAAGCGCGTAGTGCAGCCTACTCCATCACTTCTCCCGATGGCAACCTGCACGCCCATTTTTTGTTTGCCATGGATAAGAATAACATATTGAATGAGTTGGTCATTTTTACCATGGATAATGAAGGCAACATCGTGAGTACCCGGAACGTTGACCCAACGTTTAACAATGAAACTTTTTCGTTTTACAAAGCTCACATCACAAATGAAGGAGAATTATATTTCGCTTTTTCTTCCACGCAAAAATCTAAAAAAAAGAAAGACCTTCAAAACATAAGTTTACATGTACTCAGAGTCAATGAGGATGGAGAAGAGATGTTTAATCTCGACGATATTGAATTTGGATTTATGGAATCGATGAGCATGCTCATGCTGGAAAACGGGAATCTGTTTTTCGGTGGGTTCTATTCTGCCGATCCTAAAAATCGTGTGCCCGGTCGCTTCAGTGTTGTTTTCGACATGGAACGGGAAGAGTTTCAGCAGATAAATATGGCATTATTGCCGGGATACGAAAAACACAGCCTTTATAATATTTATGTTTTGGGTATGTATGAAATGGAGAATACGGTTATCATGCTTGGCGAGGAGAAACGATTGATTGAATATAAAGACAAAGATGGTACAAAGCGTATTTATCAAGCCAAAAATGTCCTGATTTGTCCTTTTGGGAAGGATGGAGAAGGGATGAAAGATAATGCAATCACGAAATTGAATGCGTCGCCCAATCATCCTACTTTTATATATTCCGGTGTGTTAAAATCGGGCAATAATCTATATGTGTTATCCAATTGCCATTACAAAAAAGAGTTAGTTGGTAAAGGAAATAAAACCGTGAACACGGGAAGCTCATTTGGAAAAATTGGGATTCGCATCAATGTCATTGCTGAGAATGGCTCAATTGAAAACAAAACAGTAGAAGCACCGAATGCTGGAAAATACGGATTCTCCCGCATCATCTACACCGATGATAATAATGCGTTTCTCTTATTCGGAAGACCAGGATTCCTCAATTATGAATATAGAGTCCGGAAAGTGACATTGCCATAGGATTTTCAGAAATCTATTTTAATAATTGACGAAGAGATATAAACAAAAGGGCTTCGTAAAAAAAGACTTAATCTAATTTTGAAAAAGGGAAAGGGTATTTGAAATTTATTAAATTTGCGGCTGCATTTATTGCAAAAGATAAAAGGAATAGTTCTATTAATTAAAAAACCGTATTATGAAAAGAACAATTTTAGTATTAGTTACGCTGATGATGGGTATTATGTCGTATGCTCAGATCACATTTGAAAACTTCAATCAAGAGAAGGTACAATCAGTGTCAAAGGTGTACCCTATAGGTGAGGAAAATTTCATGATCATCAATAACGAAGAGTATGTAGTTATTAATCCGAGTATGAAGACCGTTTCAAAAACCACGTTTAATTTTGAAAAAAAGACCGTTTTTGTTTCGGCTTACAATAGCTCGGATGGGGGAATTATTGCCATTTTTAGGGTTTATCAAAAAAAGGACGAACTTTATACTTATACTAAGGTTGTGATAAGTCCGGACGGGAAATTAACGAATACCGAGGTTTTGTCATCGATGGCGGAAGAACGGAAAGAGCGAAATGTGGCTCGTTCCATCACCTCTCCCGATGGCAACCTGCACGCTCATTTTTTGTTTACCATGGATAAGAATAACATATTGAAGGAGTTGGTTATTCTTATCATGGATAATGAGGGCGAAATCGTGAGTACCCGGAACGTTAACCCAACGTTTAACAATGAGACTTTTTCGTTTCATAAAGCTTACATTACAAATGAAGGAGAGTTGTATTTCGCCTTTTCTTCCACGCAAAAATCCAAAAAGAGGAAAGATCTTCAAAATATAAGCCTGCACGTACTCAGAGTTAATGAGGATGGAGGAGAAATGTTTAATCTTGATGATATAGAATTTGGATTTATAGAATCGATGAGCATGCTCATGCTGGAAAATGGGGATATGTTCTTTGGTGGATTTTATTCTGCAGATCCTAAAAAGCGTATACCCGGTCGTTTTAGTGTTGTTTTCAACAAGGAACAGGGAGAGTTTCAGAATATGAGTACGGCGTTATTGTCAGGATACGAAAAACACAGCCCCTATGATATTTACGTTCTGGGCATGTATGAAATGGAAAATACGGTCATTATGCTTGGCGAGGAAAAACGATTGATTACACGTAGGGATAACAAAGGGAATGTCACGTATGAGTACTATGCTAAGAATGTTTTGGTTTGTCCTTTTCAAAAGGATGGAGAGATGCTGAAAGAAAATGCAATCACCAAGCTGAATAAATCGAATAATCACGCTATTTTCTTGTATTCAAGCGCATTAAAATCAGGCAATAATCTATATGTATTATCTAACTGCAATTACAAAAACGAAAAGAGCGGCAAAGGGCATAAAACCGTGAATACGGGTGGAACACATGCGAAAATCGGGATTCGTGTTAACGTTATTGCAGAGGATGGATCAATAGAAAGAAAAACAGTAGAAGCACCTAATGTTGAGAAATACGGATTCTCCCACATCATTTATTCCGATGAGAATCAAGCGTTTCTCCTATTTGGAAAAGCCCAACTCTTCAAGTATGAATTTAAGGTTCGGAAAGTAACTTTGGCAAAGGATTAATAATTTGCATCAGAAGTAAAAAGGGAATGGATAAGGAGTCTCGACTTCTTATCCATTCTTATTTTTTTCTAGTGCTTCGATTCCCGGCAACACTTTCCCCTCGAGGTATTCGAGCATGGCGCCACCGCCAGTACTGATATAGGAAACCACGTCTTGTAGATTGAATTGCTTAACGGCGGTGATTGTGTCGCCGCCGCCTACAAGCGAGTAGGCGCCCGCTAATGTTGCCGCACCCACACTGATACCCATCGCTTTTGTACCGGAAGCAAACGGCTTCATCTCGAAAACACCCGCTGGCCCATTCCACAAAATAGTGTTCGACTGTTGAAGTACCGCAGCAAATTTCTTCACCGTTTTCGGGCCAATATCTAATCCCATCCAACCTTTTGGAATGGCATTGTTATCGGAGATTGTCACGTTGGCGTTTTCGGCAAATTTATCACCACACACACTATCCGATGGTAAATATAGATTTACGCCTTTTAAATAGGCTTTTTTAACAATTTCGGAGGCGGTTGCCAGCATATCTTCTTCCACCAACGATTCGCCAATCTCCTCACCGAACGCTTTCAAAAATGTATAGCACATTCCACCCGTGATGATCAGGTTGTCAACCTTGTCCAACAAATTTTCAATGATACTGATTTTGGAAGAGACCTTTGCGCCGCCAATGATTGCGGTGAATGGGCGCTGAGGATGGGAGAGCGCTTTGCTCAAACTGGCGTCCTCGTTATAAAGAAGATATCCGGCATAAGCATTATGGGGGAAAAATTGCGCCACGATTGTGGTGGAAGCATGTGCCCGGTGTGCAGTGCCGAATGCGTCATTAACATAAATATCGCCTAATTTAGATAACTTTTCGGCGAAAATCACATCTCCCTTCTCCTCCTCGGCATGGAAACGGAGATTTTCTAATAAGGCAATATCACCCGGTTTCAAAGCGGCAACTTTAGCTTCGATGTCGCTATCCAGGACATCGCCTAAAAATATAACAGATTGTCCCATAACTTTTTCCACTGCCGGTATAATATGTTTCAGAGACATGCTATCCACTACCTGCCCTTTTGGGCGACCGAGGTGTGACATTAAAATTGCAATACCGCCTTCGTTTGTGATTTTCTTCACCGTTTCATACGTCCGATCTATGCGAGTAGTGCTGGTTACTTGCAATTTATCATCCATGGGTACATTGTAGTCCACTCGAACTAACGCTCGTTTTCCCTTAAAATTAACTTGGTCAATTGATTTCATCATATATTGATTTTGTGATTC
>JAJDJJ010000042.1 GCA_030267125.1 Bacteroidales bacterium OttesenSCG-928-B11 | reverse complement strand
TTTTAGGATTAAAGACGATCAAAGCATCCTTATCCCGATTGATATTAGAAGTGGCATAAATTTTCTGATTGTCACTCGTGAAAATCCATGGGTTTAAGGATTCCTTAAAGCTTGTAGTTATAACAGGAGTAAAGGGGTCGTTTTCAGTTTCTCTGTATAATATACTTTGATTCACACCGTCCAAAGTCATGGCAATATTTCATATACGATGTAAATAAAGATGAACTGACATTTATCGCGGATATACATCCTTGGTTGGATGAAAAAAATATGGCCGATATGCACTGCGTGAAATATGCCACTCGCGATGGGCTTACGATTGAAGGCTATCTGACTCTGCCGAAAGGATATACTATGGAGACGGCTAAAAACTTGCCGGTAGTAATTAACCCTCACGGAGGTCCTTGGGCAAGAGATACTTGGGGATTCAATCCGGAAATTCAATTTTTGGCAAACAGAGGTTATGCCGTACTCCAAATGAACTTTAGAGGTTCAACGGGATTTGGAAGGAAATTTTGGGAAATCTCTTTCAAACAATGGGGGCAAACCATGCAGGATGATATCACGGACGGCGTGAACTGGTTGATAAAAGAGGGAATTGCTGATCCTGACAGAATTGCCATTTATGGAGGAAGCTATGGTGGTTATGCTACATTAGCGGGATTGGCCTTTACTCCAGATTTATATACTTGTGGTATTGACTATGTTGGGGTTTCCAATTTATTCACATTCCTGCAGACAATCCCGCCTTATTGGAAACCGATGTTGGATATGATGTATGAAATGGTGGGAGATCCTGTTAAGGATAAAGCGATGCTTGAAAAATATTCTCCCGTTTTTCATGTCGATCAAATAAATACTCCGTTATTTATCGCCCAAGGCGCCAATGATCCGCGAGTGAACAAGGACGAATCAGATCAGATGGTAGAAGCTTTGAAAAAGCGCGGCATTGAAGTTCAATATATGGTTAAAGACAATGAAGGGCATGGTTTTTATAATGAAGAAAATATGTTTGAGTTTTATGGCGCCATGGAGAAGTTTCTGGAAAACCATATTCAGAAGAACAAATAAAAAATAATTCTGTTGAATGCTCGAAACCAATCGCATAGAATATAAGCAGCAGCTCACGGATGACTTAGAAAAAGAAGCTATCGCTTTTCTGAATTATCATGAGGGAGGTGTAATGTATATTGGAATTAATAAATGGGGGAAGCCGATAGGAGTTCCAGATATTGATAGCGATATGCTCAAAATTAAAGACCGCCTGAAAAATAATATTATGCCGTCTTGTATGGGGCTGTTTGATGTTGCATCAGAAAATATTAATCTCAAAGATATTATTAAGATTACATTTGCCAGTGGAACAGAGAAGCCGTATTATATCAAAAAACTAGGAATGTCGGAGAAAGGGACATTTATTCGAGTCGGAACAGCGGCAGAGCCAATGCCGGTGCGAATGATAGAGTCTCTGTTTGCTAAACGAACCCGTAATTCCATAGGTAAAATAAAATCGCCAAATCAGAGGTTAACTTTTGAACAGATAAAAATCTACTATGAAGCTGCAAATAAAACGCTGAATGAACAATTTGCATCTAATTTGGAATTAGTGGAACATTTAGGATCTGGCATTCCTCGTATTTTAAGAAATTATGGAAAAGAATGTTTTATTTTCACGGAGAATTTTTTGCGAATGATATTTCCGGCAACGGAGCAAGTCACCCCGCAAGTCACCCCGCAAGTTACCCCGCAAGTCACCCCGCAAGTTAAATCTTTAATTAGGGTATTGGCTAAAGATATGAATCGCGTGGAAATACAAGAAAAACTAAAATTATCAGATAAAGAATATTTTCGATTAAGTTATCTGAAACCGGCATTAGAACAAGGAATTATCGAAATGACTATTCCCGAAAAGCCAACCAGTAGTTTGCAAAAATATCGTTTGACATCATTGGGAGAGGAGTTGAAAAATAAACTTTAAAGATATTCATATAACAAAATAAAAATCAACATCATGGATAAAAATCAAATCAGAGAAACCATTGCAAAGCGGGTGGCTCTCGAATTAAAAGACGGCGATGTGGTAAACCTCGGAATCGGTTTGCCTACGATTATCCCCAACTATTTGCCCGAAGGCGTGCAACTGACATTGCAGTCGGAAAACGGACTGCTTGGCATGGGACCGACTCCCGCACAAGGTGAGGAGGATCCCAATATGGTGAATGCCGGTGGTGGTTACATCACCGCCGTTCCGGGTGCGGCATCGTTTGACTCCTGTGATTCCTTCGTCGTGATCCGCGGTGGGCATGTGAGCGCAACCGTGCTGGGGGCTATGCAAGTGGATGAAAATGGCGATTTAGCCAACTGGATGATACCGGGCAAATTGACACCGGGCATGGGCGGTGCTATGGATCTTATCGTGGGTGCGAAAAGGGTGATCCTGGCAATGGAACATACCGCTAAAGGAAATCCCAAGATATTAAAAAAATGTACACTGCCGTTGACAGCGAAAGGACAAGTGAACCTGATCGTGACCGAGATGGGCGTGATGGAAGTGACCGATAAAGGCATTGTCCTCAAAGAGATCAATCCCGAATTTTCGGTGGAAGATGTGCAAGCGGCAACCGAAGCCACATTAATTATCGATGAAAACTTGAAACCGATGCCGTTGAGCTAAGCGTTTGTAAGAAAATAGTAGACTTGAATAATAAACCTAAATTCAATGACAATGAAAAAAAGAGTATTTATTGTAGCAGCTAAGAGAACGCCGATCGGCAAGTTCTTAGGTACCATCGCTAATTTCACACCGGGCGACCTCGGTGCGGTGGTTATTAAAGATATTATCAAAGAGACTGGCATCAAACCTGAAGTGATCGACGAGGTGATTGGTGGAAATATCCTGTCGGCAGGACAGAAACAAGGTGTTATTCGGCAGGCGGCTATCAAGGCGGGAATTCCTGCGGAAGTGCCGGCCTACAGTATCAATATGGTCTGTGGCAGCGGTATGAAAGCGGTGATGAACGGCTACTCGGACATTCTCGCCGGTGACGCCGATGTGGTGCTTGCAGGCGGTGCCGAAGTTATGTCCAACTCCGGTTTCATCATGGGTGGGCACCTACGCAACGGCAACAAAATGGGAAATATCCAAGCCGTTGACCACATGGTAAATGATGGATTAACCGATGCCTTTCAAGAGTATCACATGGGGATCACCGCCGAAAATATCGCCGAGAAATATAATATCACCCGTGAAGAACAAGATGAGTTTGCCTATAATTCCCAGCAAAAAGCAATCCGGGCGGTAGATGCGGGCAACTTCAAAAAGGAGATTGTTCCCGTAGAGATTGTGTCGCGCAAAGAGACGATCGTTTTCGATACCGACGAGTACCCGAACCGGAAATCCACATTGGAGAAGATGGCAACATTGAAACCGGCATTCAAGAAAGAGGGAACAGTAACGGCAGGAAACGCTTCCGGCGTGAACGACGGCGCATCATTCATCCTGCTGATGTCGGAAGAGAAAATGAACGAGTTGGGATTGAAACCTTTAGCGGAGATCATTGCAACCGGTCAAGGTGGCGTGGATCCCGCAGTGATGGGCTTAGGTCCGGTGCCGGCAATCCGTAAGGCACTGCAAAAAGCAAACCTCAAATTATCCGACATGGAACTGATCGAGCTGAACGAAGCCTTCGCCGCGCAATCGTTGGGGGTTATCCATGAATTGATAGAAGAACACAGCGTAACGAAAGAATGGATCGATGAACGCACTAATATCAATGGCGGTGCTATTGCCCTGGGACACCCCATCGGCGCATCCGGCAACCGTATCATTGTCACCCTTGTCCACGAGATGATTGCCCATAATAAGCACGTGGGCTTGGCTTCACTCTGCATCGGGGGAGGAATGGGTACGGCTATAATCCTAAAACGATAATGACCCTACAACCGGATTCTTGTGTTATATTCTTCCGGTTATTGAATTACTAACTTATGAAAATTGGTTTCGAGGCAAAAAGGGCTTTTTTTAATGCGAGCGGATTGGGAAATTATTCCCGTAATATCATCTCCGCCTTGCATCAATATTACCCTGAAAATGACTATTTCCTGTTTACTCCGAAATATTCGGAGGAACGATTTGCAATGCCCGAAGCTTCCATCGTAATGCCGGGAAATGGATGGAAACACTTTCCGGCATTATGGCGGTTTATGGGGATGGACACAGCGATACAGCAACATAATATCGACATTTTCCATGGCCTGAGCAATGAATTACCACGAGGTATTGAACAATGCGAAGCAAAATCGGTGGTGACCATCCATGATCTTATCTTCATGCGTTATCCGCATTGGTATAAACTGCACGATCGGAAGATTTATAGGAATAAAGTGAAATATGCTTGTAAAGTGGCTGATAAAATCGTGGCCATCAGTCAACAAACAAAAGAAGACCTCATCCATTTCCTAAATGTTCCTGAAGAAAAAATCACAGTAATCTATCAACCTGCATTCATCCATTTTCTTCAAAATGAACGGAATGAGGAGTTGGAAATGCAAACCGTGTTGAAGTATCAATTGCCGGAGCACTATCTTTTGATGGTGGGAAATATTGAGAAACGGAAAAATATCGCTAACGTCATCATGGCAAAAGTAGAGGGAAAAATCGATACTCCGCTCTATATTGTCGGCCGCGAAAATAGTTACGCTGAGAAGCTACGGTCTGATGTGGAAAGACTCGGGATCGACGACATCTATTTCCTGCATCAGGTCTCCTCGAAAGAATTGGCCGTGTTCTACCGCAACGCTGACATGCTTATTTACCCTTCCTATTTCGAGGGTTTTGGATTGCCGGTGATTGAGGCGTTGAGTTGCGGTATCCCCGTCATCGCTTCTACCGGTTCGTGCCTGAGTGAAACTGCCGGAGAAGGCGCACTTTACGTCAATCCAGATGATACGGAGGAAATAGCAGTGGCGATCCGAAGATTACTGAACGACAAAACGTTGAGGCAAGAATTGGTGCAAAAAGGACAACAACACATTCGGCAATTTGAACCGGAAATCATTGCCCGACAGATCTACGAACTATACCAATCTTTATTGAAATAACCGCAAACCATGCGAATCAAAAACAGGTACTTATATTGCAGAAGAAATAGATATACATGGAAGCTATCTCTGGCGTGATCATCACGTTAAACGAAGAAAAAAACATCAGGGAGGCGATTGCCTCGTTACAGGAAATTTGCACTGAAATTATCGTATTGGATTCAGGCAGCGTGGACCGCACCTGCGAGATCGCTGAATCGATGGGGGCAAAAGTCTATGCGCAAGAATATTTGGGAGATGGCTTCCAAAAGAACCGAGCAGTAGAACTTGCCTCCCACAACTGGGTGTTTAGCTTGGATGCCGACGAACGATTGACGCCCGAATTGGTACAACACGTGAAATCGTTGGATTTAAGCAAGATGACAGTTGACGGGATGGCTGTTCGGCGGCGGAACATGATCGGCAGTCGCTGGATGAAGTGTTGCGGCTGGTATCCCGATTATCTGGTACGCTTTTTCAATAAGAAGCAGCTCCGGTTTGCCGACACCAAGCAACATGCCTTTGTGCCGGAAGTAAATACCGAGCGTATCAAATTTGACATCATCCATTTCACCTATCAAAATATTGGGGAGTTATTTGCGAAACCCGGACGTAATTTCTCTACCCGAGCCGCCAAGATCATGTACCTGAGCGGTAAGAAAGTTTCCGTTTTTTCGCCTTTCATACATGGTTTTTGGGCTTTTTTTACAAATTATTTTTTCCGCAAAGGGATATGGTACGGTGTAGACGGTTTCTCTTTATCTTTAGCCATCTCTTGCAACACCTATCTTAAGTACGCCAAACTTCTCGAATACCAACGCGACCCGAAAGTGAGAGAAACAGAAAATTTCGAACGGATCTGGTAAAAAGGGCATAAACTGAAAGCCAAACTTACAGATGAAGTTTATATTATTTGTTTTTATTATGCTATCCATCAACTTGTCTGCCCAAACATTTAATCGTTGCGATGAAGGGCGACATCAGGTTGAGCAGATTTATGATACTCTTTATAATTGGGAGATGAATTGGTGTTTGTGGGGATTAGATGGATTTAAAGGGATGATCAATCAAACGGATTACTTTGCATATTTGCCATCCCATCTTGACCAACAACTCAGATTTTCGTCATTTTTTCATCACAATATATAAAAACCGTTCTCGTTTTACCCTTTTCTATTTACTTTTGAAGAAACATTTAAACCCTATAATTATGAGAAAAAACCATTTTAATCTTGTTCCAAATTTCATTTTTTTTAGCGACAAACAAAGGAAACGAGTGACAAAAACAAATCACACTTTACTCTTAGCTGTCTTATTTATTTTAGCTGGAAGTTTTTTTGCTTGTGAGAAAGACGATTATCCGATAGTACAAAATGGAAGAGTTGATATAAGTAAAAAAGAATATATTTTAATGCGAGTGTCTCCTGAAAAAGTAGCTGTTAACTCTTCGGGGAAATTAATCATTGAGAATCACACAAAAGAAGATATGGAATATGATCTTGATTATTCTTTGGAGTATTCAGACAACGGTAATTGGACACAAGTCCCATTTCGGAACGAATGGGTTCCTGATTGCATGTTGCGTTATGTGGGTGCGGGAAAATCGGAAGAAATGTTGTTGTTCTATCGAGGGGAAGAACCCTCTCAAACGGGGAAATACCGAATTACTAAAAAAATCGGAGGTTATATTTTAAGTCTTGAATTTGAAGTTCTATAAAAACGATAATCATGAAGAAATATATTTTTATAACAGCAATAGTGCTGCTTTTCACAACCTGTGAAAATAAAAATGAATGTGAAAAAATAGACACATCCCCGATAATAAGCAGTCAACAGGCAACCTTAGAGAATACTATGTGGAAATTAGCGGGTTTTGTGGATATGGAGGAAGGGTGTTTAAAAAGAGCTGAACCAAATGATGAGGGATGTTACCATCTTAATTTTGACACAGACAGCACTTTGACAGGGGTGGCAGCCTCTAACCAGTTGATGGGGAGATGTGAGATAGATTACGCTACATGTGAGATTCATATTGCGATAGGGAACGTCACATGCATAAACGAACTTTTTGACGGCAATAGATATATAGCTGATTTAAATAAAATACAATCGTTTTCTGTAAAAGGGGACGAACTAAGATTGTATTATAACAACAAAAAGAATTATTTGCTTTATAAAACACGGCAATCTTGAAAAATTTCATCTTAATTTTTGCGCTCATTTTCGGTCTGACAACCATTTCTTTTGCACAACAAGGAAAATGGATAGTAGAACTTTCTTCAATGTGTAATGCGCAACAGGACTCCCGCATTGATACAATGGAGAACTACTGGATATACCATAATTATATCCGAGAAGCGGAAATTGCTTTTTTTATTCGCAATGATATAGATAGTTGTTTGTATTATTACGGTAAAGCGTTTGATTGTTTTTCATACAATTTTGTAAATGATTTGGTTAATGCTGCACAAATAGCTTATCATTCCCAAAAACCATATAAACCATATTTATACAAAGCATTGCGATATGGATTGAAAAGCTGGCATTTAGAGCAAATCGCACTATTTAAAACCACGGCTATTGTGAGTGAATTACGAAAGTTTGAAACCACATCAGAGTACAAGAAAATAAGAGCATCTTACGTCAACACAATTGATTACGACTATTTAGGATGGACTTATGATCTAATTATCAATGAGATGGTTAGTAGAAGGTCAGATCCTGAGAATTACAAGACTCATATCCAAACTTTACTCATAGACTTCATCGAACATGTTGAAAAAAAAGGTTTTCCAGGAAGTCGTTTAATTGGAATAGACGGCAAGTATGCTTTTTCCGAAATTGGAAAGCCGGAATTAGACCTCTACAATAGAGTGAAGAAATTCGAGGTGTTGTGCGAACAGTATGGTGGGCAAAAGATGTGTTATGGTACAAATGACAAAGACTTGGCAAGCACGCAAGTTCCACTTTTTTTATGGCATTACGACTGTTCCTTTTATTATTTGCAGGATATGATTATGCGTGAAATTGGAAAAGGAAATCTTCACCCAAGAGAAATGGCTCTTTGGGCAGATGTTATCTATTTGGAAAGAGGACATGAGGAAATTAGTCCTTTTTGTGAAAATGCCACAGGAGAAAAAGGAACCTTTAGAATGATTTGGAATTGCGACAGGAATTATGGGGAACACGCTTGTCCGGACGAACAATCAGACGAATTGCGAAAAAAATATGCCATTCCCCCGCTGGTTGTGGATCAAGAAAAGGTAAAATATGAAAAGAAGTATGGCTTCAGATTATTTTGGGGTTTCTTCAATTGTTTATAGGTATTAAAACTCAAAACATCACTACCTTCCATCCTACAAATCCCGCGCAGGCGGCAAAGAAAAGCCCCCAAACGAAAGCCGGGATATGGGTTATTTTCTGCAAGACCATGGCGTCACCGGATTCATTAGGACGCACAATCGATAAGAAAAGCACCACCAACGATGACCATACGGATTCGGTGAGCATAACGACAACATAGAAAAGCACGGCTATTCTTACCGATTGCGCATAATCGAAATAGAGGAGTGTTGCATTTATCGCAACAAACAATAGCACCCAAATAATCCCATAACTATTTCGTATCCAGAACAGCAACATGATAAAGAAGAGCGTGGAGAGGCCAATCAGCAAATGGAGATAGTAGCCATGCACGTAGAGGTAGAAAGCGAAAAGTGAAAAAAATGAAGCGAAAGGATAACCGGCAATGGCGATAAAAAAAGCGCTTAACTTGTTTTTGCTTTGCGAGGTTGTGGTGCCGGCGCTGGTATCGAAAAGTTCTATGCGCTTTACATTGCCTTGCAGGAAAAGTGTCATAAGGGCGTGTCCCAATTCATGAATTGCCGTATTTATAATATTGAAAAATTTGCCGATGACCGGTATTTTCGGCAAAATGAAAGCCAAAACCACAAAGTAGTAAAAAAGCGGTATTGAGAAAAGGCTGATCGGTTCTATCATAACTATTTCTCTTTTTCATTATCCGGTATCTCCAACAGGATTGCCATCTTCCCTGTTTTCCGTTTCTCTTTGGCTGCGAAAATACTGACATTAAGGTCGAAGCCAATAAGGATAATAATACAACTCCAATATAACCAAAGATTTATGGCGAAAAGAGCGCCAATCGATCCATAAATCAAGTTGTATGTGGGAAAGTAATAGAAATAGGTATTCAATGCTGTCAGCAAAATAACTAAGCCGAGAGTGGAGAAAGTGGCTCCGGCAGAGAAAAACCGGAAGTACTTTTTGTTAGCCGGTGCAAAATAGAAAAGAATGGATAGCAATGTATAAACCAGCACTAAGATCAACACCCATTTCAATATCCGTATGGTCCAAAAATAGAGCATCTCTGATCCAAAAAAAGTAATGTTTAAGTGATTAACGGCTAACGAAGCGCCTATAAAAATGGCAATCACCAAAATGATGATGATACCGAAGCAAAGTGTCATGAGCAAGCTTACTAACAATTGTTTCGGCACGGTGCGCATCTGTATCTTGAAGTAGGTGATATTGAGCGACGTGATGATGGAGTTCATACAGAGTACCGTCATGTAAAGTCCGAGGGCGAAGGAGGAGTAGAGCAACATTCCGTTCTTGTTCATCACAACTTCCGTGATGACACCGGAAATAGCCGGCCAAGTATAATCGGGAACAATGGCTTGTATAAAGTTGAGCAGTTCTATCCTAATTGCTTCATTCAAAAAAGAGATGGCGGCAAAAAGCGCCATCAGCATGGGAATGAGTGCGATGAATATGCGGTAAGTCATTGCTGCCGCCCGTTGAAAGATAATCCCCTTCACCAACGATTCCCAAAAGAAGTTCATCACTGTGAGAAACGGCACTCCTTCAAATCCGGGCAGCACCATTCGTTTCACCGCAATGATAAAGCGTCGCATCTTCCGGCTCTTAAAGAAGGGTCTCTTTTCTTTCATACGCTGTAATGGCTTATTTTCATGTTATTGATCATGTATGACGAACTTCAGGCTCATATCTATACTTCGTATATGATGCGTCAAGGCGCCGACAGAGATGTAATCCACGCCGGTTTGCGCATATTCCCGCAGGCTCTCCATCGTGATTCCACCGGAAGCCTCGGTTTCATATTTACCGTCAATGAGTTTCACCGCTTCAACAATTTGCGTTGGCACGAAGTTATCGAGCATGATCCGATCCACACCGCCGCGAGCCAACACCCTTTTCACCTCATCGATAGAGCGGGTTTCTATCTCGACTTTCAGTTGTAAATTATTCTTTTTCAAATACTCTTGCGTGGCATCAATTGCCTTTTCTATACCTCCGGCAAAATCGACATGGTTGTCTTTCAACATGATCATGTCAAAGAGGCCGAAACGGTGGTTTTCCGCGCCACCCACCTTCACAGCGTATTTTTCAAAAATCCGCATGTTAGGCGTTGTTTTTCTCGTATCCAGTATCATAACCCCAGTTCCCGCCACGGCATCCACATAGCGCCGGGTTTGGGTGGCGATACCGCTCATGCGTTGCATGAAATTAAGGAGCGTGCGCTCGGCGGTGAGCATGCTGCGCGCGGGACCCCGCAAAATGAAAACCAAGTCGCCATTCCGGATCTCATCGCCATCGTGTTTGAAAGTCTCCATGGTGATGGCAGGATCCACTTGGTTAACCACCATCTTTGCTACATCGATGCCAGCCACAATACCGTTGTCTTTTGCCATCAACTTCATCTCTCCCAACACAGTATACGGAACCGCTGCAATTGAGGAGTGGTCTCCCTCACGAACATCTTCAATTAGCGCTTGTCGAATTATATCTTCCTGATCGGCATACAGATGTGAGGAATCCGAAAGGGTTTTATCATTGTTTGTCATAGTCATTTAGTTTACCTAATTAATATATCTTGTGACGGGCGACAAGTAAACGGGAGTAATATATAGCCATTCCGTTTTCCAGTCGTTTCATCCGCCAAGTCTTTGCTACATCAACTATTCCGCGGCAAAATCAGCTCCGGTGTGGTCATCACGTTACTCTTATGCAATTTGCGGTCATAGATAAAGAACTCCAATTTGATCGTATCATATACCGATAACGGATTCAGATCCAGATCGATAGAGAAACGCACCTCTATTGACTCGGGCACGGCATTACTCAATACGGGGATACGGGTGTTCATAGTCTGTGGCGGCTCAATGAGCACAAACTCTCCGTTTTGTTTTTCGTAATAAGAGAGGATAAAGTTGTAATGGTGTTCCGATCCACGGTTAAACGGCGGCAAGGTATCCGACTCGCTCAATCCCACATCGCCATCTCCATCGGTAAAGGTGAACGAAAGTTTTCCTTTGGGCGAATTGAATCTCTCATCGATATAATATTCGAATCCGTCGTATGAAACAATCTCCGGTATAATCGAATAAGCCGGCGGACGATCGCAAGATGGGAACGACAGGACGATGATTGCCAGCAAGATGAGCAGTGGTATTCTTTTCATATTTTACAGATATTCCGAGAAGGCTTCTTTTATTTTCAACAGCGACTCTTCTACGCAGGATTTCGGGCAGGCCAAATTCATCCGCAAGAACTTGTAAGCTTCTGTTCCATAAATGATCCCGTCGTTGAGCGCCAAGCCGGCTTCGTCAATCATTTTACGCCAGAGCTGTTCGTGCGTGAGTGGCAAAGCGGTAAAATCCATCCATAAAAGATAGGTCGCCTCGTGTTTATATGTTCTGATGAAAGACAGGTTATCAGCGATATATTGCTGCGAAAACTCCACATTCCCAAAGATATAAGCATTAAGTTGGTCTATCCAATCGGCACCTTGGGTATAGGCGGCTTCAAGCGCCACATCGCCAAACAAATTCCCCATCTCAACATGCAATCGATCCATGACATATTCCGAATAGCGTTTTCCCAGTTCGGGATTAGAGATGATCACCTCCGAGGTGGACAATCCCGCCATGTTGAAACTCTTGCTCGGCGCCATGCAGGTGATGGTATTATGGGCGATTTCAGGTGAAATCGAGGCGAGTACCGTGTGTTTGAAACCGGGCATAATCAGATCGGCATGAATCTCATCAGAAACCAATAACACACCATATTGAAGACACAGCCCCCCTACCCTTTCCAACTCTTCCGGTGTCCAACAACGCGCAACAGGATTATGCGGATTGCAGAAAACCACCATCTTCACCCCTTCTTTCAACTTATTTTCAAAATCATCGAAATCAATACGATAGGTATTATCTTCATTGACTAACGATGAGGTGATTAACATCCGGTCTTGGTTCTTCACCACATTGTAAAACGGATTATAAACCGGTGTGAAGATCAGCACCTTATCTCCCGGTTGCGTAAACGCTTGCACTATAATGGAAAGTCCGGCGACAATTCCCGGGGCAAAATAGATCCAATCGCGCTCAATCGTCCAGTTGTGGCGGGTTTTCATCCAGTTGACGATCGAATTATAGAATCCGTCCCCATGGAAACCATAGCCCAACACCGGGTGTTTTGCCCTCTCCTCGATCGCTTTAATGATAAAATCCGGTGTTTTGAAATCCATATCGGCGATCCACATCTGTTGCAAATCGTTCGTACCATAAATCTGATACGCCGCGTCATACTTCACACAATTACTGTTCCGTCTATTTACAAGTTCGTCGAAATTATAGGTCATTTTTTTATTTTTAAGAAATAGAAAGATTTAAACGAAATCCTTGTCATCCTCATTCAGTTTATAATCTTCCAAAAACCTCTTCGCGTTATGCATTAATTCGTACATAACCGTGTCATTTTCCACAAAGGGAACGACTTCACGGAAGCCTGCCACCAGTTCTTCAATCATTTCGCTTGATTTCAGCGGGCGGCGGAACTCCAGTGCTTGCGCGGCATTCAGCAGTTCTATCGCTAAGATTTTCTCCACATTATCTAACACGCGATACGCTTTCGTGGCGGCATTAGCACCCATACTCACGTGATCCTCTTGACCTTGCGACGATTCAATTGAATCCGTGGAGCAAGGCATGGTCAGGCTCTTGTTCTGATTCACAATGGAAGCGGCGGTGTATTGCGGGATCATGAATCCGGAGTTAAGTCCGGGGTTCTTCACTAGGAAAGATGGCAAGTCGCGTTTTCCGGAAATCAGTTGATAGACACGGCGTTCGGAGATATTACCCAATTCCGCCATCGCAATGGTCAAGAAGTCAAGCACTAAAGCCAACGGTTGTCCATGGAAGTTACCGGCGGAGATAATCATATCCTCATCAGGGAAAACGGTGGGGTTGTCGGTTGCGGAGTTGATCTCCACTTCCACTACCTCGCGCACATGGGTGATCGTATCTTTAGTCGCGCCGTGAACCTGAGGAATACAACGGAAAGAATACGGATCTTGCACGTGTTTCTTCTCGCGGCGGATGATCTCTGATCCTTCCATAATTGTGGAGATGTGGGTTGCCGTCATCAGCTGGCCAAAGTGTGGACGCACCAAATGCACGGCCAAATGGAAAGGTTCGATACGGCCATCGAAAGCGTCTAAAGAAACCGCACCGATCCGGTCGGCAAGTATGGATAGCTTCTCCGCTTTCATCAACAACCAAACGGCATAAGCGCTCATAAACTGCGTGCCGTTTAGCAATGCCAATCCCTCTTTCGATTGTAATTCGATCGGTTCCCATCCAAACTTGTCATTGATTTCTGTTGCCGGATATTTCTTTCCTTTGTAGTAAACCTCGCCCAGTCCAATAATCGGCAACGACAGGTGGGCCAACGGTGCTAAATCACCCGAAGCTCCCAACGATCCTTGTTGATAAACAACAGGATACACCTTTTTATTAAACAAATCAATCAGGCGTTGTATAGTAGCCACTTGCACACCTGAATAACCGTATGAAAGCGATTGTATCTTCAATAGCAACATGATACGCACAATTTCTTGAGGCACCTCTTCTCCCATTCCACAGGCATGTGAAATTACAAGATTGCGCTGTAGTGTAGAAAGATCTTCAACAGAAATCGTCGTGTTGCAAAGCGATCCAAAACCGGTCGTTATCCCATAAACCGGTGTTTTACTTTTTTTCATTTTCTCATCTAAAAAAGCCCGGCATTTGGCTACTGCTCCCCGTGCTTCTTCTGATAGTTCTATTTTCGCATTGGAATCGAGTATCTCTTCAATTATGTCAATACTCAAATTTTCGTCTTTGATAAGGTGTTTTTTCATATATTATATAGATTTATTATTCAAAATTAGCGGTCGCAAAATTAAGGTTTTTTGCGATCTCTTGCAACTCCGTATCGTTCAAGCCATACAGCTCTTTTCCAGCCTCAAGGGTTTTGTCGAAATTCTCCCTGTCGTCCAATTTACGGTAGCATTGCAGGCAGCCATACCAAATATCCCAGATCATACGCATGCCGGTCAGCGCGTTTTCATAACAATAAAGCGCTGCTTCATAGTCGCCGGCATGGAAATTAGCCACGCCGAACATAAAAAGATAAATCGGATCGTCGCCGGTAAATTCAATCAATTCTATAGCAATCTCTTCTGCTTCAACTACTGCACCTGTATTCACTGCAAAAAGGAATTTGTAGAGCAACGCCGAACGATGGTCCAGCGCCTGGCCATCCATCTCATCCAATTGCGCCAAATATCTCTGCGGATTAACCTGCATCAAGCTTTGAAGATAATACTGCTTGTAGAGCGGATACTCTTCCATGACCGCACGGTTTTCCTCCAAAATGCGCAGCGCTTCTCTCCCGTTCCGCTGATAAAGCAACTCCCGAATCTGTCCGAAATACTTTGTCCCGCCCTCCGGGTTAGTACGGTTCATTATGTCAAACAGCATGTTACAACGGACTTGGTTTACAAAAGTAGTCGAAGAAATATAGTTAAACCCATCTTTGATCATAATCTTACCCTTAACCGTATCTACTATATAATCATCGATTTTCAAACCATAGTCGAGATAATTCCGAAAAACAACATGATGTTCCCCGTCTTTTTCATAATACTTAAGGAATCGAAAATCGCCGCCCCTGTTAATCACATCCAACGATTTATCTCCCAGCCGGAAATTACTTTCAAAAAACAACTGTCCAAATTCCGCATCTAAAGCACTATAAACAATAGAATTATCAGAAATCTGTTGCCGAACATACGCTTTATCGAACGCCTCATTAAAAACGCCGGGATTATTCAACAGCAATGCGTTTACGATAAGACCTGCAAAACTCTCCACCGTATTTTGAGTCAGCTCAACACTTTCAATCTCCTCAACTACCACTTTTTTCTGTTGACAGGAGATGAATGAAATCAAAAGAACTACAGTCAGCAAAGAAGCTATTTTCTTATAATTAGGGTTCATGTTTATTTAGTATAGATTAATGTTGAAAAATGATCTGTTACAAAAATTTGATTGGCAACCTCCCAAATTTGTTCTGCTGTGATCGATTCAATTTGAGCTATAGTCTCCTCGATGGTATCCACTTGATCGTAGAACAGTGCACTACGCCCGATAGAGAGCATTTCATGCAGTTTACTTTCTTGAGCGATAGCCAGTTGTCCTAGAAATTGTTTGCGGGCATAATGCATCTGCATTGTGCCCAACTTCGTCTTTTTCAATTTATCTATCTCTTTAAAAGAAAGGTCGATACATTTCTGCCAATAATTATTGTCACAGCCGGCATAAATGGAAAACAGCCCCGTGTCGGTGTAGGGCGTATAGCTGGCCTCCACCGTATAGGCCAATCCCAATTTTTCGCGGATGGCCATATTAAGGCGCGTATTCATCCCCTGCCCGCCCAACAAATTGGCTATCAACATAAAAACATGTCTATTATCGTCATAAAGCGAATATGCCGGTGTCGATATTATCAAGTGGGTTTGGTTTGTATTTTTATGTTTTACAACATTTTTCGGTTGGTAATTGGTAAAAGCCTCCCGATCACGATGAGTTACAACCAACTCTTGGGTTCCAAAATAGTGGTTGCAAAGATCCGTTAATTTTTTAGTGGAAATATCGCCTGCGGAAGAGATCACAACGTAAGGATTAGTGTAATTCTGCTGGATAAATGACAGGATATCATCTCTTTTGATCGATTTCACACTTTTTTTCGACCCCAATACCGCCCGGCCTAAAGGATGACCATTGAAAACCTGTTCTTCAATCTCATCGAAAATAAGTTCTGAAGGGGTATCGCGGTAATATTTAATTTCCTCATAAACAACATCCTTCTCTTTTTCCAGCTCCTTCTCGGGGAAAGTGGCATGAAAAAATATGTCGGCAAGCAATTCTACAGCACGCTGATAATCAGCGGACAAGAAGGAGGAATGGAACCAAGTCTCTTCTTTTGAAGTACTGGCATTGATATCTCCTCCCACATCTTCCATTCTTCTTATCACTTGATATCCTTTACGGCGAGTTGTCCCTTTAAAGATCGTGTGTTCCACAAAATGCGCGATGCCGCTCAAATTTTCCGCTTCATCGCGCGTTCCTGCATTCACTAAAACCCCCAAGTGCGAGACTGGTGATTTTATCTCCTTATGTATAAGTTTGATGTGATTATTCAGATTGATAATTTCATGCGGCATCCGTTCGTTTCTCCTATCTATTTTTAACGCGGCAAAAATAGGGAAAAAGCCTAAATCACAAATTTCATTCCAAAGAATAGTGTCCGCGGCAATGCGGGGCCATAAATATAGCCTGCATCGCGGTTTTCACCAAGGTCGAAATCTTTCTGATAGCTATTGATGATATTTTTCATCCCAACGTTGAGCTGCAGGACGATGTTCTCTTTCAACTTGAAATTATAGGCTACTTTCAAACCGAGGTCGAAGAAGGCGGGCGTTGTTTTTTCCATATCTTCCGCCACATAACCGGCAAAGTGTTGCACCAGCATACTTCCGGTATAAACGCCTGTTAACGAGAGATCCAAATTTTTAACCGGCGTGTAAAGTGCGGTCAGATAGCCATAATTGGAGGGGGAGCGGAACATACGCCGTTGCGGAGACACAGCTTCGCTCCACTGCTCAGGTTCCTTATAGAGCGACGACTGCAACGTGAAACCAAGGTTGAACTGCAAATCTTTAACGGGTGTTACATTTGCTTCCAGGTTCACTCCAGCCACGGTTGCGCCGGAACCGTTACGCCGTTCCATCAAAATATTGCCGCTAGCATCAAGCCCTGTTTCCTCTAAAAGAAACACATCTTTCAAATTTGTATAGAACCCCTCTGCTAAGAACATGAATCCGCGTCGTTTGGAGAAATTTTTGGAAAATTCCGCCGACAGAGTAAAACTGTGCGATTTTTCCGGCTTCAAATCTTCCGCCAAGTGGATAAGAGAAACGCCGCCACCTACCGCGGTGACATGTAAATCCTCGTCAAAGGCTTGCGGCCCGCGGTATCCACTGGCATAGCTTGCCCGGAGTGTCAACCATTTCCATGGTTCATAGCGACCGCTAACACGCGGATTGAAAATGACACCGTCAATCATGCTGTGCTTATCCAAACGCGCGCCCAACAGAATGGATGCTCTTTGCACTTTCCATTCATTCTGCGCAAAAACAGAGTAAATGTCAATCTTCTGATTTATCTCGCGATTATAACCGAGCATCAAATCATTCAATTGATTATGTGCGTACTCAACACCGGCAATCAACGTGGCAGGCATAAATAAAAACTTGTTCATGCGGAAAGTATATTGCGTTCCGCCTACCAAAGCAAGGTCTTTGGTGTTTCCGTAAGCATCCGGATCTTGCCCTGCGCCATAGTAACTATCTCTGTTTATATGCTGCAACGAGGAGTATATTTGAAATCCATGTTTGGCATTCTTTGTAAAGATGTCGTATTTGACACCACCCGAATTAATGGTATGGTCTGTTTGCTCAGCGATATCGGCTTCATGAGGCGGGCGGGTAAAATTATTACCTCCTCGGCGAAACTCGTTGATAGCGTGATACTCCACAGAGATCTTGCCTAACGATCCGGTTCTGTAATACCCTCTGAAACCCACGCTTTTGAAATTCAACGATCCGATTTCGGAAAAACCATCATCGTTGGCGTCGTACGGTTTACGTTGACGGGTTGCTCCAAAAAGCGTCACACCGGCACGGTTATTAGACGACACTAACGAAGCACTCAAATTGAGATTCCAATCGGGTGTGTTCCCGTTGATCAAACTGGTATTCTGACTCAATGTCACACCATTGTTATACGACTCTTTGGTGATGATGTTCACCGTTCCCGCCACGGCATTTGAACCGAACAATGCGGAACCGCCGCCGCGCACCACCTCAACCCGCTCGACCATATTGACAGGGATATGCTCCAATCCATAAACACCCGCCAGCGCACTGTTGATGGCCCGGCTGTCGATCAGGATTTGCGTATAAGGCCCTTCCAGTCCGTTAATTCTCAATTGCGGGAAACCACAGTTCTGACAATTATTCTCCACGCGGAGTCCCGGCTGGTAGTTCAATCCTTCCGCCAAGCAAGAGGAGGATGTATTCTCAAAAGATTTGGGTGTGATCACATTTACAATGCTCACCGCCTCTTTCCGGCTTGTTTCGGTCTTGCTGGCCGAGACCACCACCTGGTCCAACATAATATTCTCCTCCTCCAGTTCAAAGTGAACTTCAAGTGTTTTACCTTGCTCCACGACAATCTCTTTTTTCTGAGCTTTATATCCAAAAAAATGAGCCACTAACGTGTAGTTCCCCGGCTGCAAGTGTGTCAAATTATAGTGCCCGGTTTTATCGGTATAAGTTCCCAGTGCGGTTCCTTCCACATCCACGGGAACACCCGCTAAATGCTCTTGTGTTTCTTTGTTTAACACATGCCCGACAACATTGGCATCAGTTTTTTCTTTTTGCGAAAATGCAATGTTTGCAAATGATATTAGTACAATACTTAATATGGCTATCTTTTTCATCTATGCTATTTTATTTTTTTACTGCTTGCATAAAGACATGACCATCCTGCCGGATGACCTATCCCATCATGCGCTATTCATGAATGATTTCTTGTAAATTTTTAACTTCGTTTAATATAATACAATCAGCACCGACGATTTACAAAAGGTACAAAATCTATACAAACAATACCTTGTGTGCTTTGCGTAAAAACAAATCGTTCAATACGATTAAATCGATGGCGTACAGCTCACCCCTACCGGAGGCCCCCGGTAATGGAAGAAGTTAAATATGATACTTTTATAGATGAAAACGACAGATTTCACAGCAGAAATCAGCGTATTCCAAAACATGGATAGAAGGAGCGGAAAAAGCAAAAGTGCAAAATGAAACACCAGCGTATTCAATGACTCCAAATCATACAGGGTATGCGTATGCTGGGCTTCGTTCGCTTTGTCATAGGGATGTATGTGAACGACAAAATTCTGACCAACCCTGTGGAGGTGGGTGAAAGATATTGTGAAATAGGTATAGGAAATAAAGATACCCAAAAGCATCCAAGCCAACACCGTAATCCTCCTGTTTCGCAACATTCTTCCTTATTTTTTCGGATCGCGAAAGTAATATTATTTTATGTTATTTTCGCCATCGCAAAAAACTACAAACCTTAAATCATAATACAATGAAAAAATTTATGCCATTAATCGTTATCGGATTGCTTTGTGCGACAGGCTGTGAGCAAAACAAACCGAACTATCCGGAAACTAAAAAAACGGATGTGACCGACGACTATTTCGGCGAGACCGTTGCCGATCCTTACCGTTGGTTAGAATATGACACAGCGGCAGACGTGAAAGAGTGGGTGGCCAAAGAAAATGCCGTGACCGATGCCTATCTTGCCCAGATTCCATTCCGCGAAAATTTGGAAAACCGGTTCAAAGAGATCTGGGATTACCCAAAATACGGCTCCCCTTTCAAAAAAGGCGACCGTTATTTCTTCATGAAAAACGACGGATTACAAAACCAATACGTTCTTTATATGCAAAATAGCTTGGACGGTGAAGCGGAAGTATTGTTAGATCCGAATACGTTCTCTGAAGACGGAACCGTTTCGCTGGCAGGACTTTCTTTCTCGAAAAACGGAAGATACATGGCATACATGACTTCGACCGGCGGATCCGATTGGCGCGACCTTTACGTGCTGGATGTGGAAACGAAAGAATTGCTTCCCGACCACATCGAATGGATCAAATTCTCGGGAATGGCTTGGCTTGACGACGGATTTTTCTATAGCGCATACGACAAACCAGGCGAAGGAACTTCCAAACTCTCGGCAAAAAACGAATACCATAAAGTATACTACCATACACTAGGCACGCCGCAAAGCCAAGATCAATTGATGTATGAAGATCCGAACAACCCACTTCGTAATTTTGGATTTGAAACCGATGAAGACGAGCAGTTTATCTTTTTAACAGGTAGCGAAGGAACTTCCGGCAATTCACTTTACATAAAAAACGCCAAAGAAGCAAATGCTGATTTCATCGCTGTCAGCGAAGTTTTCGACTATGATTTTAGTCCCATCGATGTAATTAACGGACAAGTTTTGATCATGACCAACCACAACGCACCAAAGTACCGTCTGGTTTTAGTTGATCCTGCGAAACCCTCAGAAGAGCATTGGCGTGAATTTGTCCCGGAAAACGAAAACATCCTGCAAAGTGCAAACCTGATCGGGGGGAAAATAGCGCTCTCCTACCTGCGTAATGCCCAAAGCGCCGTGTTAGTTTACAACACAGACGGCACTTTCTCCCACGAGGTTGATCTCCCCCCAATGGGAAGTGTCAGTGGTTTCTCCGGCAGCAAACATGACAATATTGCTTTTTATACTTTTGCCTCTTACACGATGCCCGGCTCCATCTACAAATATGATATGGCAACTAACACTTCCGAACTTTACCGCCGCGCTGAAATCGATTTCGACACCGACGCATACGAAACCCAACAGATTTTCTTTGAAAGCAAAGACGGTACTAAAATCCCGATGTTCGTAACGCACAAAAAGGGCATTGTTTTGGATGGCAATAACCCACTTTTACTCTACGGTTATGGCGGTTTCAATATTTCACTGACGCCGAGGTTCAGCATTTCGAATATCCCATTTTTGGAAAATGGCGGAATTTATGTGGATGTAAACCTGCGCGGTGGCGGTGAGTTTGGCTCCGATTGGCACAAAGCCGGCACACAAATGCAAAAACAGAATGTGTTCGACGATTTCATTGCGGCTGCCGAATGGTTGATTGCCAATCAATACACCAATCCCGAAAAAATCGCTATCCTCGGTGGATCGAATGGCGGCTTGCTTGTGGGAGCTTGTATGACACAACGTCCCGATCTTTTCAAGGTTGCCCTGCCTCAAGTGGGTGTACTGGACATGTTGCGTTACCACAAATTCACCATCGGTTGGGCTTGGGCCGGCGACTACGGAACCAGCGAAGACTCTAAAGAGATGTATGAGTATTTAAAAGGCTACTCTCCGCTGCACAATATCAAAAAAGGCGTAAATTATCCCGCCACGTTGGTAACCACAGCCGACCACGACGACCGTGTGGTACCTGCGCATTCGTTCAAATTCATCGCCACGCTGCAAGAAAATGACGGCGGCAAAAATCCGGTGTTGATCCGTATTGAAACCAATGCCGGACACGGTTCCGGAAAACCGACCGCCAAAGTAATCGAAGAGACTACCGATAGATGGGCCTTTACTATGTATAATTTAGGGATGAGCATAAAGTAGGTTGGAGTTGAGATAGTAGTTGACAGCATGATTGACACCTTGTAGTATGTCATTGACTACATATATGCAGAGTCAGCAGGCATCGGAAGAGTGGATCTTTATTAATCATATTGCCTTACAATGGTATTATTGCATCCTTAAAGCAAAGGGCTTAATAAAAATATGCCCTGACTGACTTATTGATGATGCTCTCCGAGATAAAAAAAGTTAATCTCAATGAAGCTTGGCTCAATGCGGAAATAACCAAAAAAGACAGCGGAATTACTTCAGAAAGTCGCCATAAATCCTATTCGGTAAAAATGAGAAAAGTCAGGGTTTTAAAAAAATGCTATCTTTGCCGCCTTAAAATTCATTGATTAGTGTCGCAGAGAAAGAGAGAGATAATAGCCAGTGTGCTGACGTTTATATTCGTATTATATTATGCGAATATTTCTCTTTTTTACCATAGTCACAACATAGATGGATTTACCATTTTCCATTCCCACATGCACAATGCCACCCATGCACAAAATGGAACGCATAGTGCCAGTGAAATCTCGCTGATTTCAGCTTTATCGTCTTTTCAATCGCTTCAAGCGGTAGTATTTCTATTCGGGATTGGATTATTCCTTTTTTCTACTATCATTTTTCAGGCTGGCGACGAACGAAAAGTAATTTCCACAGTCGCAGGAAATCCCTGTCTGCGCGCCCCACCTGTTTCTATTTAAAATCATTTTCATATTGCTTGTTGATATTTCAATAGGCTAAAGTCGTTTATGCAATTTTGCATGAATGACAAACGAGTATGTTATTCATTCTGCGATGAACATATTCAAATTAGTGATATAGTATTTTAAATTT
>JAJDJJ010000041.1 GCA_030267125.1 Bacteroidales bacterium OttesenSCG-928-B11 | reverse complement strand
GGTACCGCAACGCGAACCGTAGGAATAGTTGTTTGGATCGCATTGGCAACAGTTGTCCTGTAAAACCGCATACAGCTCGATTTGCAGCTGCTCCATTCTGCCGTCAGGATATTCCCGGAACATCGGGTCATTTTTTAGATTCTCAATTTCATCTCTGAGGCTGTTTATCAGGTCGATATTGGGAGCTTGCGGTTCAACCACGATCATGCAAATGGGAGTGGTTTCATTATAGGATGCGATATATGGCGCTTGTAGGTGTCGGAGGACATCTTCCCTCGCCAAAATATAGTCATACTCGCCGCTTACTTGATTCAATGTTTTGGAGTAATACTTTACTTTCACAGTCTCGGCGCAAGATCCAAGGGTTAACGATGTGGATACAGAATCTTCGGGCAGGATAATCACCAAGCTGTTGTAATTTGAGAAGTTAAGAGACCTTGAAGTGTACGGGTCGTTTATCACTTGCAAGATGTTTGGTGTCACGGGATCATCGGGATGGGTGGCTCCTTGGTAGAAATTTTCTAATCTGAAATACGCCCCGTTTATATGGTGGGCCGCTTCCCCTTTATAGTAGTATTTTGTCCCCGCGTTTTTGTTGCTCACATCGATGCAACGCATCAGTTTTGTGTTTTCCGGACAGAAAATCTTTTTCGGCGTTATTCCGAGGAAGTCCGGAGTGATCCAATTTGGTTCGCCGGGATTCAGGTAAGAGAACGGATTCGAGTCAAGCAAGCGGATAGTGTCGCGTTGCTCGCCACGTATTTGCCAGCTGCCGTATGGTAAATCATTCGCGCTTGTTCCATTGTGCAGCATGGCTTTGTACGGATGGTAAGTTTGCCAAGTTCCTCTTCCGTCGTCAGCCTTGATCGTTATTTCTTCTATTTGATATTGGTGTGTCACTTGGCGGAGTTTTTTACCGTTTTTCGTGGTGCCCACCGGCGGGATCAACTCTTTCCCTGTCGTTACCATGGCGAAATCTATGATCTTCCCGTTAAGATCGGTTTTGGCCAAGGGTTTTGCAGACTTAATGTCTATGAAACTGTCGGCAGGAATCACGGCGGTTATTGCATTCGCAGCCGGTTCACTTGAAAAATAGTCTAATTCGAAAGATTCGTTAGTCACCATGTGCACTCCCTTGACCATCGTTTTAGCTGTACTCGCATCTGTAGGAATCGGCGCTATGGCATTGAGATCAACGTCTTTTTCTTTTTCCCATTCGAGGTTCACGTCAACATTGAAATCAACATTTATGAACAATAATTTAAGTCTGCCGGCAAAATTCAGTTTTGCCCCGATTCTTGCAGGTTTGGATACTTCCGCAGCTAAATAAACATTCAGGTCGAATCCCAAGTAGAAAATTTTCCATACGTTGACGTCTATGCCACCTCCCAAATGTAAGTGTCCCCCAAACTGTGGGCGTTCAAAACTGATGTGCGCTCCAACCTCCGCGAAAGCATAGATATAAACGTGGACACCGAAGAACTTTTTGTCTAACTCGAAGTCCGCTCTGGCGGCCGTCTTGAATCCTTGCGCCGAAAGCATCAGATACGCTTGCACACGGAGGGTCATTAGGTCTGGGAAAAGAGACGCCTGTATGGGTTTTTCTTCGGTACCGGCGTTCACATACCATCCCGAGGCGTTCTTTAGCGGGAACATCGCCTCCACGCGGGCATCGACTGTGAGAAACACGGTGTTATCCTTGTTAATCTTCAAATCCGCGCCCATACCAAGTTCCACGCTGTTGTCGCCCCAAGCGAGCATGGCGAAGAATGGCGGCGTGTCGTTAGGGTCTAATCCTAATCGATCTTTGAGAATGGTGGCTCTACCATCGATCATAAACACAGACGGCAAGGAAAGCACCATCATGGCTCTCACGGAGATGATTTTGGCATTATCGAAGCTGGTACCAACTACTACGCCAGCTCCCAATGAGATTGGAGCTTTATAGCTCGAAGCGCGGTCTGGGCCGCTGAACTTCTTGATGTTTATACCTTTTGGAGCATGCACGTAGTAGTCATACCAAGTATCTTTACCGGAAACAAGACCCACCGCCTCTTTTTCCGCCACATAGTTGTAACCGAGCAGCGCACGGAAGCCATAGATGCCAATCGGCCCAATCGGGATAGGTGCCGGAAGATCCACAGAGGCATCCACGATGAAGGCAGGGTATTTGGGCGCGAGGCGCATTTGCGCGCTGGCAGCGATTCCTATTTTCGGAAGTTTCAAAGATATCTCGCCGGCGTATTCCTTTGATTCGCCCGGACTGGGGATGCTCAACATGCCCTTAATGATAACCATTGCCTTTTCGGGTGAAACATTGCCGGGCAATACCAAATCCATGGAAATGGTCTGGATGCGGAAGAAAGAGTCGGCATCATTGCCCGCGTTATCCACGGCATAATAGTATTTCAAGCCCTCTCCGCGCACGTCCAATCCCAACGGATCCACGCTGATCGCACCGTCAAAGCCGAAGTAATTGTATTTTCGTTGTCGAGTGCCGCTACTGTCAAGTCCTTCATAAGAACCGAAATTGATTCCCGTCACCCCAACCTTAGCTGGGCCGAGATTCAGACTCAAACTTGACGGTACAGGAATGGTACCGCCCACAATCTCAATGCTGCCGTTGCTGTAGATGCGCAGTTTTGGGATAGGAATGGTATCGCTACCCATGATTTGAGTGACAACAGAATCGGTTTTAAACGATATATCACAAGATGTGCCGATGTAGAACACGCTGTCTTCGCGTCCCAGTTCGAGAGAGTAGAAAGTAAACATCACTTTTTCAAACAAGGTTGCGGATATTCCGGATTCTACGGAGGCGGTCAGGTTGAAATCGCCGTCACCGCTGATGTGTCCTATAACTTCGATTTCAAGCCCACTCGAACTACTGTTTGGCGGTGTGAAATTGGGAATACGCAATATCCCACGGATATTTGAATCCACAACGGAGTTTTGTTTGAATGTGATGTCGAAGCTGTTGAATCCTATTTCGAAGCCTTTGTCTCCTCCAAGACGAACCCATTTTGTAGTGGTTCCTACCATGCCTACGGTGCCGGAGAATCCACCCGTACCTATAAGCAATCTCTCCCCAATTAAACTGAGAGGTTGATTACCGCTATTATCGAACCATTTTCTCGGGAGATTGATAGCCGCCGATTCGATATAGGCTCCCATAAATTCTTTGGGGCGACCTTCCGCATCAGCCTCGGCAATGTTGCGGTTCTTGCTCAAATCAAGTTTCAACTTTTCGAAACTGATCTCAAAACCTGTGTTTCCGATCTGTGCGTTGGAAAGAGAACAAGCGATATCATTTTCGATCTCAAATCCTGTCTCCGTATCAACAAGCAGACTGATCCCGTCAAGCGTGAGCATCACCTTTTGTCCCTCCAAAACGTTCCCGTTATTATCCATCGGTTTGAGTATGTTTTCGGGAAACTCCAGGCCAGCGCTCAGTTGCAACATTGCTTGTGCTTTCGGCTTCACCAAATTCAAGATGTACTTGATAATATCGTCCGGGAGTAGCGATGCAAAAAGCTCTCCGATCTTTTCCTTGATTTCAGTGATGCTGCCTTGCGATACATAATACATGAAGGCTTGTGCGTAAATATCGATGCCGTCTATAATTTCTTCTAATTTTGAAAAAGGATCTTCTTCATTAGAAAAATTATAATTCAAGTTTAAGTCATCTGCGAATTGCTGAAGGTATGATTTGCCTCCTGATGGCTCTACGAATACACGCATCACTTGCTTTGCAAAATCAATTTTAGAGATACCCAATACTCCGATGGCTAATTCAAACAACTCTTTGGGTGATCCCGCAAATTGTTTTAGATTAAACCCTCTAAAGTATTGAAGTATTTTCCACTCCCAAAACAAGGTTATAGGAAACTCCGAGATGGTGTTATTTGTATGACTGGGATTTAGCACCAATGACATCCCTGTGCCGGGAATTTCCCAATCTAAACGATTTTGGCTTACAATATTTAATTTATGGTAAGCAATTGATCCAGATGTGCTTTTAAAAGTTCGATGATCTTTATAATATAGATTTCCGAACATCTGTTCCATACCACCTTTTATAAATTGTAAGAACTCAGGTAAGTCCTCCATTTTCATCAAATAAGATAAAGGTGTATAGTTGTTGTTTGTTGTATTTTCTGACATAATTGTATGTATTTTAATATTATTTATTTAAGTATTCACACGTGCATTTCTTTTATTATCTGTTCGATGGATCTTTTAAGAAATAATCCTCCGCAACTTTAATCTGCCAATCATGTAGTGTATTTGTCCGAGGATCAGATAGATTTGATCTATGGTCCATTATATTTTGGGTAGTTTGTCCTTGAAAAGTGTAAAGATTTTTTGAACATTCACTATTTGAGAAAATATGATTTAGTCCAAAAGAATGTAATAATTCATGAATTGGAACACATTTTCTGTCATTTTGTCCAATTACGGATATTTTATTGTAATTTAAATGCGTCTGCGTGTTATTTTCATCTACGATATCATCATTCAAAAAATATATTCTATGAGAATCATCCCATTCTGGGTCTGACACTTCCTTGAGGCAGGCATCTAATGCTGTTACAAAATCTTTACTCGCTTTAAAAACCTTATTCGGCTTATCAATATGCAAAGACAATACAGAATTATCGTCCATATATGATCCAGGAATAGATTTGGAAATTACATTGTCAATGAGAGAACTGACAGGTAATTGTTGTAAAAACTTATTTAATTCATTTTTTTCAGCATTGATATCTACTGCCGGATTTTGATTATCGGGGTGAGGAGGTAAATATGATTGAACTCCAATTAATTTAATTTTAGGTCTGAACATTGTATCATTTGGGTGTACATGTAAAATTCCAACCTTTCTCTTTTTCCCATTTACCTTTGCCCAGATATCGATAACCTTAATATCACTAAAAGAATTTTTGCACTTTATTTTTATCTTATCATCAACATTAGGTTGCTCGCTTGCTATAACAGCAAATTCCAAATATTCGTCATATTTCTTTTTTGTGGTATTTGGAATATAAATATCAGTAATATTGCTGTCTTTATCTATATGTATCTTCGCTTCTACTCCATTATGTAATGTTAGTTTTGGGATGAAAATTAATTGTGATTCTAGAGAAATGCTACTATATTCATTTTTTAATTTCTCGTATTCTTCTTTTATTGGAGTAAAATGCTTGTCCCAAATGTTTAGGTCTTGAACGATATCACTATCGGGGTCATTTGATTCATACAACTTTCCTACAGGATTATTTCTTTTCCAATTACTTCTAAACCAGTCAAATCTAAAATTTCTAACTTCGCTATCGTTTGGTAGATATAGTTCGAATTTTATATCATCTTTCCCTTCTGTAGCCAAGTTGAATTCTTCTGCATAGCCACTAGTATAATAAAATGTATCATCAATTGTGTAAACAACAAAATTTTCAATATTTTCAGTAAAAAGGAACTTATTAGGGAAAAGAAAGATAAGGGATAAACTATATAATTTAAATCCGTTTTGTTCAGAAGATAAAGGACGAAGAACAGCATAACAATATTTTGCACCAACACATTCATTGTAGTTGGACATATTACCTATAATAGTGTCATATTCTTGTCTCTTAATTCCGAAAGCCTTATAAATACTTAAATTCTGTATGGATGCCTCCTTGCTTTCAGAATCAGCATCCACTTTGATATTGTACTTGGGAAAATTGGAGGAGCTAGGGATGGAGTTACGTTTTCTCGAAATATAGAAAGGCTTATTATCAAATAACATTTTAGAGAATTCAAAAATATTGTTATCCACTTTACCATGCAAGTAGTCGGATGTCATTTTTAGGTGTGCTGATGAAAATATAAATTTATCATTCTCATATAAGTTCTTATGGTAAAATTCATAAGCAGAACTTGTTACAGTAGGTCTATTACATAGATGAGCAAGAATTTTATTTTCAGAATTAATGGTATTTGGAGTTAAATCAAATAAGAAAAAGGGATATTTAGAAGATATGGTTTGTTGCCTTATGCTTTCTTCTTGAAAGAAATCAGGGAACATATATATCTTGTTATAGTCTATAGTTTCATTAGATATAATTAATTCTAAGGAAAAAGATAAGTCTTCGCTAGAATTTATCACTATGTTATGCATCACTCCTCCAAGGCTGCCGAGTTCCCTAAAAAAACGCGTGAAACCAAAACTAAAGTATAATTTCACTTTACATCCTCTTGGATTAATGCGAATAATTGACGAAGATATATTTTGGATAGTTTCTATTTCTGTATTTTCTGCATCTATCACTTTTATTTTTGCTATTTCACCAACTCCATAATTGTGTAAATAGAGATAGCGAACCTCTCCTGATTGGTAGAATTTATTGAAATCTAGATTGTTTTCGGGACTGTGCTTAGCCCATAAAGCAGCAATGTCTAAGAAAAAGAGGAGATTTTCCGAATCCTGAGTGTATTGAGAGATATTAATAATATTATCACTAGAACCTAAGAAAGAACTATTTTCTTCGTATGAAAAATTGCCATTGAAAGCAGAGATACAATTGCCATCATCTAAAACCACATCCATCCCTAAATAATTAGAATGTCTAAAAGTACCAATTGTACTCTTTTCTTCTTGTGGATTTCCGTTGTGTGTTGGGATGCCATCTTTAAATAGATTAAAAAGGGTTTCGATAGAATCAGCGTTACTTAATTCATAGATTATTTTTTCTTTTGTGAAGTTGGCAGTATCATGTTCTCTATTAGCAGGAATTTCGATATATCTATTAATGTTAAAATTAAGAAACAAAGATTCCCAATCTACATTTCTGTATATAAAATATTTTACCCTTAATGGATAAAATAATTCAGGATTCGATGGTTTGAGTATAATATTCCCCAAATCCCCATTATTTTCCATGTTAGGGATAATAGCATATTTACCGCTACAAATAGCATAAACATTTGCTGTAACATTATTATTTTTTTCTACAAATGAAGTAGTTCTAAATTCGGTGTCCTCTTTGTTTGCAACAGGACCAAATCGTAAATTATCATTATTTGTCACCTGTTCTTTCAGGAGTTCAACATCCGTATAAAAATGTAATTTATTTAAACTCATAATTTCAGTGTGTTATGTTATTAATTTTTCGCTCTCAAAAAAACTAAAAAACAATTTTAGAATTTAATTTTTCAGGCTAAACTTATTGTTGAGTTATCTTCATAAGTTTTTATAGGTTTTTGTTTTTTTGTGTAAATTTGCTTTCTCATAAAATCAATTTCTATGAAAAAACAAATACACATTGTCTTCCTTTTCCTTTTCTTCCTCTTCTCCTTTTCTCCTTTGTTCCTCTTCTCCCAACAAGAAACCTGGATTGACACCCTCAATAATTACAAAGGAGATAAAACAAAACTCTGGAAAGGGAGCGGCACGGCGGAAGATCCTTACCAGATCAGTTGTCCGCTGGGGTTGGCGTTGTTGGCAGACAGTGTCAACAGTCACAACAAAACTTACGAGGACGAACATTTTGTCCTGGCCAATGACATTGATCTTTCGGGAAAGGATTGGGTGCCGATTGGGATTTACACTTCTTCTAGCGATTCACAAAACGACAGGTTTTTCAGAGGAGTTTTTGACGGCAGGGATAAATGTATTGACGGACTCTCTTTTTGTTCTCCAAAGAATATGCTTATTAATAAAACGGAATCAATGGGATTTTTCGGATGTATATCATCGGGGGCTTGCATCAAAAATCTGCATATCCGGAGTGGAAATATTATCGCATCTACGTATCAAACGGGAGTCATAACAGGAGCCGTCCTACTTTCTCCAAATAAAAAGGGAACTATAAGCATAGAGAATTGCAGCAATTATGCCGACGTCTTTACCAGTACGCATAAAGCCTTCTTAATTGGTGGGATTGTAGGGATTGTGACAAGAGGATCTAAAGCAAATAGTGAAAATAGCGAGTATCCTGATGTTGAGATTAAAAATTGTCATAATTTCGGGAATTTCACAATTAACGTAACAGACCGTATTGTGAAACGGAATGTGGTTGAAAAACGGGCATACAGGGTTAAACCGATAGAATTAACGGAATATTATATAGCGGGAATAATAGGAGTTGCAAGGGGTAAAACAAGTGTCAGCATTTGTGTAAACAATGGAAATATACGAGTTTACGGGGATCATTTGACACCATGCAATTTAGGAGGAATCATTGGGTGTATTTCAGACAGTATAACGGTATCATCGTGTCGCAATGACGGCGAAATAAACGGGGGGCGTCTGGCCGGGGGAATAGCAGCCTGCGCTAGAAGTTGTTTTTTCACTATAGAGGATTGCGACAATCACGGGGCATTATCCGCATCCAGATGTAGCGGCGGGATACTGGGAGAGATGGATCTTTACAATTGGAATCCCAATATCAATATTAGTGTTAAAAATAGCCACAACAACACCGACTTGTCAGGAGACCATTCAGGAGGAATCATTGGCATGATCAACCAAGAAATAGCTAAAACTAAGCAATCCATATTTTTGAGTGTTGATTCTTGCACCAGTTGGGGTAATATAACCGGATTGTCAAGCAGCGGAGGAATTGTCGGGATTATCGAGTTAGGCGCTAATTCCCGAAAAACAATAAACGTTACCAATTCCGTTAATCACGGGGCACTTAAAGGCAAGGTTAGCGGAGGAATTATCAGCACAATAAAATACACATACCACACTTATATTTCTTGGGATCTACCAGCCACATCCTTCATAACCATCTCTTCATGTCTAAATAGAGGAAAACTCACAGGTGAACGCCGGCATGCAAAAATATATGACAGGCGGCAACCCGACTTCTCCGTTTCAGGCGGCATAGTCGGTCTTATCGATGAGGAACTGACATGTTTTGTGACGGACACTTCCTTCTTGAGCATTGATCTCCACAACTGTTCCAATTCCGGGGACATTCATGCTTCCGATTACATAGGAGGCATCATCGGCTATAGGCGACAGGTTTATGACAAGACCCGTCATGTTTCAAAAACACGGGTTCAGCATTGCTTTAATTCGGGAAACCTTTATGGGGCGCCTGTTTCTTGCACAGGCGGCATATTGGGATGCTACCAAGCGGATTACCCGAATAAGGAGCAATATATAGATTCCAATCATTCTGCTAACCATGATTTGATTCTTTACCGTTGCTTTAATACGGGTACGTTATCCAACGGCTTTGAAATTGGGGGAGTTGCGGGAAGTATCGATATAAAACCGCTACCAGTTTTCCGAAAAACAATATTTGAGGAATGTTTTAACACGGGAAACATAAGGAGCGCTGAAATGTACGCAAACACCGGCACTATTATTGGCACCATTATAGATGAGAGTTCATTTGAATTAAAACGGTGCTATAACCACAACAGCATTCAGAATTTGAATTCTCACGGACTTGCAGGCTTATTTATTGGTGCGTCGCCCCCGCGATCATCCTTTATCCCAACTTATTTTGACGAATGTTACAGTTTTGAATACAACTCTTTTTTCGATAATAACGAATACAACATCAACTATCCACATCCTTCAGATATATCCGCTCCACTTTTTTCAATTGTCGCCGCTTCTTGTGATCCAATACCCAAAAGAGTTGACGCAAATCCTTATCTAATAATAAACGAGGTTGAGTACCCGACCTATACCGCGTTTACTATATTCCCCAATAATCTAATATACCTTCCCGTGGAAAACAGAATCACCCTTTTGCCCCTTGACTTCTATTCTAGTTATCCTTATGATTCCCTCCACTGGGACTTCGACACCACTTGGACCATCCGCCCCGACAGCGTGAACATGCCCTACTTCCAATGGCAGTCCCATCCCGCGGCGGTCGTGGAACGAAAGGGGGAAAAAGTAACGCTCAACCTCTACGCCCCCTGCGACAGCATCCGCTACTATTCGGCAGACGATACTATTGCCGGCACACTATATCCAACTTCCGGCAAGCGGTTCAATAAAGGTGACCACACGTTCCGCATCCCGGGATTGAAGAAAACGGACACGCTGTTTTTCGTCACTTACTCGGAAGAATTCTTTGCGCCGTCGATACCGGCGAGGAGCGAGGGTGAATACTGAAGTAATATCCTTGTTATGTATTCCCCAAAAACTTATGATCCACTTATCATCCTCATGATTTCCCAATCCTATTTCCCTATAATTTTGCCCGATCAAAAATCAAATCTTGATTATGGCGGGCAAACTCTCAAATGGTATTCCGAAACTCATACATCAAATATGGTCGGGGAAGTATGAACCCCTCCCTCCCCGTTACGATGCTTTTTGTCAAACGTGGAAAGAACTCCATCCGGATTTTGAATACAGGTTTTGGATGGAGGCTGATATAAATGATTTCGTTTCAACCCATTTCCCTCAATATGAGGCAAAATATAAAAACTTTCCGCATGATATTCAGCGTTGGGATACTATCCGGTATATGATTCTTCACAAATTGGGAGGGATATATGTTGATGTGGATTACGAATGCCTCAAAAACATAGCGGAACTAATTGATCAAAGCAGCTGTTTTTTCGCACTGGAACCTAAATCTCATTCGGATCAATTTGAGAGGGAGCTTGTTTTCAACAATGCGTTGATGGGTTGCGTGCCTGCTCATCCATTTATCGAGGAAGCCATCCAATATTGCTTTAGGGAAGAAATAGATGCTACTCCTGTTGATTTGTGGGGCGTGTTAACTAGTTCCGGACCGTTGATGCTGCATACGGTGTATGAACAGTCCAAACATAAGAATTCAGTGGATCTACTTCCTGCGGAATTAGTATCACCTTTGACAAAAACAGAAGCGGATCTTTTTTTTGATGGCAACCGTGATTCTTATTTTATGAAGAAAGTGGAAAAAGCATACGCCATCCATTATTTCCGTGGGACTTGGTTAGAAGCATAGAACTATGAAAAAAAAGATACCCAAAATTATCCATCAAATATGGTCGGGAATAGAAGACCCTATCCCGGAAACTTTTATCCGGTTCGGCGAAAGCTGGAAGCGCGATTATCCCGACTGGGAGTATGTCCTGTGGGATCATGCAAAGATGGAGAATTTCGTGGAGCAACACTATCCGGAATATTCGGATATCTACCACCGTTTTCCTTATAACATACAACGTTGGGATGCCATCCGCTATCTCATTTTGTACAAATTGGGTGGCATGTACGTGGATTTCGATTATGAATCCTTGAAATCCCTGCAACCTGTTTTGGAAGGGAGGGATTGTTGTTTCCCGTCCGAACAGGAGGCGGATCCGGACAATGGGAAAAAGTTGGTGTTCAACAACGCGTTGATGGCTTGCGTGCCGGCGCATCCGTTCATGCGCGCGATCATCGAGAAGGTTTTCACAGAGGAAAGTCTCAATCCTGGCGATATAAAGAGGGAAGACTGCGTGATGAAGACCACCGGCCCGTGGATGCTGATGGAGTTGTACGAATCCATTTCTCCTGAAATGAGGGAAAAAGTTTACCTCATTCCATCCCGGTATGTCACCCCGTTAAACCCATACATCACGAATCTTCTGAAAACCAAGTTGACATACCACTCTGTCGCCCATTGCTTGGAGGAAGCCTACGCCATCCATCATTTTTATAACACATGGATCGGAAGAAGAACTTGAAAACATGCTTATTCCCAAGATAATTCACCAGATATGGTCGGGAGTCGAGGATCCCCTTCCGGATATGTATTCACAGTTCAGTGAAACCTGGAGGAGGGATTATCCGGATTGGCGATATGAATTGTGGGATCATGAGAGGATAATATCATTCATGGATGCCGAATTTCCGGAACACAAACATAATTACGATAACTTTCCATATAATATCCAGCGTTGGGATGCCATCCGTTATCTGATCCTGTATCGACTGGGTGGAATGTATGTGGATTTCGATTACGAATCTTTGAAGAATATCACCCCGTTAATTGAGGATAAAACGTGTTGTTTTGCCTTGGAACCGGAACACCAGTATTGGTATTTCAAGAAAAATGTCATGTTCAACAACGCGTTGATGCTGTCCGTTCCGGAACATCCGTTCATGGGGAAAATTATCGAACATGTGTTCTCATCAAAAATTTTGGAATATCCGACCACACCCAAAGAATCCTGCGTGTTGAACACCACCGGCCCGTGGAAATTAATTGAGTTGTATGAGTCTATAGATCCTACGGAGCAGGAAGAGATCTATTTGGTACCATCCGAATTTGTAACCCCAATAGATGGGTTTCAAGCTAAAACGATCCGGAAAAAATTGACTGGTGAAACAAGGAGAGACTGGTTGAAAGCGGCTTATGCCATTCACTACTTTTGTGGTGGATGGCGGGAGAATGAAGCGTAAATCACACCTTTTGCACTTGATTATCGCTTTTTTTTGGCAGATCAATAATGCTGTCGCTCTCTTCCGTGACCCAATCCAATTCAAAAAGCCAATGGGGGATTGCGGAGGCGGCGGCCTTGTCAACCGTCAGGTTTTCAGATGACTCGACATACATCACCAAATTATAGAGCATTCCGGACGGGCCGAGCATCCGGCTTTCCCCCGCGGCTATGTTTTCCATTGTGATTTTCAGAAGGTTTTCCATAAACCTGCTTCCCGCCTTGGTCGCGATGAAGTGGTTTCCAAGTTGCAGCCTGTTGAACGCCTCGACCAATCCGGCTTCCTTATCCCCGTGCAGCGTGTTGAAATAATTACCCACCCGAGCATTCAGTTGTGTCCGGAATCCCGGCCCCAGTTGCGGGATGTCGTAATCAGCCGATCGATGCGACAACCTTTCAGACAAATCAACTAATCCGGGCGCAATATCCACGTCCATATATACTCCTCCGGACTGCAATAGTTTCGCATACCTGAACAAATCCGAAATGTAAGGCAAATAGGCCTTGTCACTTTCCGAAAGGTACTGTAGTAATTGGCAATGAATACCGGATATTTCATCTGAAAACAGAGCCGGATCACCCAAGACATCGACAACATCCAATCCGGAAAAGGACAGATATTGTAGTTGCCGTTCCAAGTCCGTGTCGTTATAGATCTTATTAGCCTCGCTGTCAGTAAGTAACACATGTTCCCAATTGTTTTTACACGTCAGATGCCTCCATGCCAAGATGTTACTGATGGCTGAATGAGACATGCTTTCTCCTGCCCAGAAATGGATGATTCGATTGGGAATTGCCGCGCCTGTGTAATTATCCGGTGATAGAAAAGAATAGAGTATGTCTTTTGTGAGTTCTTCTTTGGAATGGTAGTGTTTATATCCGTTTTCTTTCTGCGCCAACATTTCATCCAAAGGTGGAATGAGTGATGCAAATCTCCCTTCACTTAACACACGGATCATTCTGTAATCTTTCACCTCGTTGCACAATTCCTCCAAATTCCCATGAATTTTTCCATACATCTTTACCTTTCCGCCAACCCGGATGGCAATGCCGTTGTTTCTGAGAGATGCACCTTGCATAATGTGTTCTTTCGGATTAATCGAGGCGGGATTTGCTCCTCTTGTTTTTTTATGACTTGGATATTGTGCAGGACTTGCAGTGTGTCTCCGGTGCAAGAACTGATCACCTTGGCTCTATACACAGGTTTCTTGAAAAGGCAACCCTTCTCTTTGAAAACAACGGCTGTGACGGTGTCCCTGTAAACATGTTCGTTAATCTCCACAAAATCATTGGAGTACACCGTGCCGCTGATCGCAAAACAATCACTCTCGAAACAAAAAGGAGCTTTCATAATATTCTCCACGGTATCACGCACATATATGAGAGTGTCTCGGTAAACGGTTGTGTCTTTCACAAGATATTCTGTTTGAATGATGTGCATTGCTTGTTTCGGGGATATATCGTTCTTTTTGAGATCATCGACAATATCTTCATAATACGTTTTAAGCTCTTTTACTGTTAGTGTGCGTACCCTATCGCCCTCATTTTTCATTGCGATATCCATATTCTCGCTTAATCTCTGGCTATTTCTTTTTTCAACCTGATAGAGTACAAAAAATACGGAAGCAATGCCGGCGAAGACAAACAATACGAGAACCTGTTTTATTTTCATAACACCTCCTTTGCCAGCACGCTGGCTATTTGTTTGGCTAACTCTTCCCGATGTGTTGAGTATTTATCCACATCATCCGTGTTGCTGATAAAACACACCTCCAATAAGATGTTGCAGGCATCGAAGTTCGAAAGCATGGCTATTTTGCCTAAATGTGTCTGACTTTCAAGTTTAACTCCTCTGGTTTTCGTACCGAGAACATCAACGGTGTTAGTTAATATTTCCTTGGCGATCCTTTTTTCATCGGAACAATGTTGGGTAGGGATGAATACTTCCGTGCCATTCGCCGAGGGATTGCCGGAACAGTTAAAATGGATGTCGAGGCATATATCTTCCTTTGTGACGTTTTTTTTCAACCAACTCACAATCTCTTTCAGAGGCTTGCAATCATCATCCATGATTGGATTTACCCCCATACTTTTGAGATACTTGTAAATCAAGTTTCTCATTTTCAGCGTTTCAATACCTTCATCCAAAAAGGCTTTTGCACCAGTTTGTGGCTGGTGTCCTGCGATTAAAAAGATTTTTTTCATAATTCTTCCTCCTCTTTTCTTTTCCTTCCTTTTTTCATTCGATCTTTCTTATCGGAAAGTTCTTTTTCGTTGATGTAATCTATTATTTGTTTTGCGCTGTATGCGGCATCTTTCATGCGTTGTTGTTCTTTTTCGGATTCGTTTTCAAACACGCTTTTTACCTCAATAAAACCAATAAAAAAAGCTCCCGCCGCCGTCAAGATCGGAATGATCCAAAAATTATGGTCATTCTCCCTGTTCAGCGTTGAGAGCAAGCTCATTTGAATGAAGTCTATCCCCAAAAGGATGAACATATAGTTATAGTATTTGCTTGTCTTTTCAATAGTTTTTCTAAACCCATACGAGGCGCTTTTTTCCCCTCTGCTTCTTGATTTCCGTAATCCCGCCCATAGATCGCACATCACGAAGAAAATCACACTTATCATTAAAATGAAAATCAATACTATCTGGGCCTTATACTGTATTATGATGTTTTGCATAAATGTTTCTTGTTGTATTTTGAGTAGGCAAAAGTAGGATCATTTCTGTAGGGGGATAGTATTTTTCAAGGCAAGTTATGATTCACTTATTGTAGATGTATCACTGTCATATAGTATCGCCTCTACTTTTTGGGCTATCCTCTTGAACTCCGGATTGTATTTGTATTCATCCGCGTATTTCTTCAATTGATACTTGATTGTCGTGTGTTTCTTGTTCATTATTTGAGCAATATCCGTTTTCTTTAGCCCAAGATTGAACAGATAATTGGAGAGAATGAATCTTGGGAATGTGTGTTTTTGTTCCCTGCTGTCACCCATTATCTGATCCATTCCGACTCCCAACACTTCTTGAAATATGCCTATTGCCCGATATAAGACGAAAGCCAACTCCTCTTTCTTTTTGCTCTTTTCATTTTCCGAAGAGATAAACACCACCTCTATTCCAAAACAATCTGCCACGGCTTTCAACTTGATCGCACATTCAAGCAAATACCATTTTGGAAGTAAGTACAAAGATGTGCATTGATGATTTTGTCCTTGATTTGTGAGAAGTTGCAATTATCGCCGCAAGGCAGGAGAAGATCTCCTTCTTCGATTGGGAAATCATATTTTTCAAACTCTTCAATAGTTCTGCATCCAGTTATTATTCTCATGACTTTCCAATATTTCTCCTCATAAGCAGGCGGGTTATTATTGTGAAAAATAGATGTTCATTTCTCTGGTTGTTGCTTTCTCCCGGAATAGCACACTATCTCTTAGTTATTGGTCGTAATTCGAGATAAAGTTAAAATATTATTAAAATTATATTTTGCTTTGAATAAGTATAATCGTTGTCTCCTATGGTCTTCTAAGTTTTTCTTTTCTTAAAAATAAACAATACCCACTCTATGCGCTTGATAAATAGCGCAATACATTCTTCCTTTACATTTATATTGTTTTTATTTTCTTGTTAAATGCAAAAATATGGCTATTCGTAATAATAATTGTTAAATTATTTCACGAGTTATTGTTTTGTTATGAACATATTGGACATTACTATATGTATAGTAGGAATTTACGAGCTGGAATGGATGTAAATATAAAAACGGTTACTCCTTCTTTAAGGTCGCATCTATTTGTCTGGATAAATCTGTTCTAACCCAGTCAATCAAGGTTTTAACGTAATCTAAAAATGGCACAGGATCGATATAAACATTATTGTATTTTAATCCAAAGTGCAGATGCTCGCCAGTACTATTGCCAGTATTACCGGAAATTGCGATAATTTGCCCTGCTGATACAGATTGCTTTACTTTCACTGATATTGTTTGCAAGTGACCATATATTGTTTTGAAATCCCCATGATCGATCTCAATGTATTTGCCTAATTTCTTATCATTGCCAAGCCTGATGACCTTTCCGGGCATCACAGAATAGATGTAATCGTTATTTGCCCTAAGATCAACCCCCTTATGTTCTTTCATCTTTCCGTCTATCGGATGTTCTCTTAGCCCATAAGGAGAAGTCACATGTAAGTTGTCTATCGGTAATGACACGTTTTTTCTTGCGTTATACATGGCTTTGCGTTTCTCCTCCAAACTATCTATGACGGGAATCCGTTCCGCATTTTCTTTTCCCTGATTTCTTTGCAAAATTGATTTTGTGGGAACTTTGTTCTCATTTGTTTTCGGATAAATTGAGTTGAACTGTGCGTTAGATTTCGTTACTCCCAAAAGAATTATTATTAAAAATAATCGTGATTTATTCATCTGATTAATATTTTATGTATCTTTGTGCAAAAATAGTAATATTGTGAATATTTTGCAACGCTTTAGAGAATACGACATTCCATACAAAGACTTCGAGCGGATTGGCTATACAAAAGAGGATATTTTGACAAAAATGGATAAAATGGACTTGGAATCCTTGTTAAGCGGTAAGCGAACGTCTTTGTTTCCGGTGCGTGGGATTGACGATAAAGGGCAAAATTTTTCAGAAAAATGCAAGTTTAGCCTATATAGAAAAGAAGATGGATCCACAGCTTTGCAATTACATCCCGTCCGGATGGATATAAAAAATGATATAGACTTAACAGACAAAGAGATCAAAAAACTCAGAAAAGATCAACTTGTAACAAAAACAATCAACGGCGAACGATATATCGTGCAATTGGATAAGGAAACAAATGAGCTTTTGCGGGTTAAGACAAAAGAGATCAATATCCCGTCACATATTAAAGATGTGGAGTTAGGGAATGCGCAGCGGGAAAAACTCCGGAAGGGGCAACTAATCACGATAGAGTCAGGCAAAGAAAAAATGCAAGTTGGCTTGGACTTAAACAATCAAAAAGGCTTGAAATTCTCGGATGCGAATTTTGAATTAAAGCAAAAGGAGGCTTTTGACCGGCATAATCCTCAAATCATCGGCACTATCCATACAGACAGGAACAGACAAGAATACTTGGACTATAAAGAGAAAAGCGAGAATAAGAAAGTTATACCTTTCTTGAATAGAAAATCACAGATTTAACCATACTTGACTTTACCATTAAAACTATATCATTATGAATCAAAACGAACAGGAAGTCATTCCCAACGAGCAAAAAACCAATCCCAGCGAACAGGAAGTCAATACGAACGAACAGAAAACCATTGCCGGAGAGCAGAAATCCAACCAAAACAAGCAGGAAACGGATACTAGCAATCAAGAGGCAAAACCTAACGAACAGAAAACCATTCATAGTGGACAGGAGCCCGATCCCAATAAACAGGAGACCAATCCTAACGAGCAAAAAACCAATCCTAATGAACCGAAAACGATCCCTTATGAAGATTTAAACTTGCTTGGGCTTGGGCAGAAAGACTTCTCACCGGAAGATGCGTATGCTTTATTGAATGGTCAAAAGACGAGCGTTTTGAAATTTTCCATTGATGATTCACCCGAAAAACGTAAGATTTTAGAAAAAGAAAAAGTGGATTTCAAAGTTGAGGACGGGAAACTGCATTTTGAAGGCAGAATACAACTGCAAAAATACATGACCGTTGATAAAACCGAAGAAAACAAGAATATTCTAAGAAATGCGAATATAGATTTTGAAGAATTTCAGGGGAATAAGTTAAAACTTAGCCATGATTCTTTACGAAAGTTGGCAATAGGCGCAACCGTTCTCATTAGTCCGGTAACTGCTGTCGCGTTAATGTTGATTCCAAAACGGACGGAGATAAAAAACGACATGAGCCTGAACCAAAATCAAATCAACGACTTGAAAAGCGGGGAGGTTATTGGGCGTTACAATGAAAAAAATGAGAGAATATTGATGCAGTTGGATAAAAACACGAACAATATTGTGACCGTCAAAACCAAAGATATTTTTGTTCCAGACAAATTAATCGAACAGCATCTGACACCCCTCCAAAAAGAACAGCTCAAAAACGGACGGGAAATACAACTCAAAACCGAAGACGGGAAAACGGTTTTTGCTAAACTTGATCTAAATGAAAAATCGGGGTTTATCCTGAAAAACGAAAAGGGACAAAAACTCAACATTGATGCCTATGGTAAGCGGCCGGCTAAAAAAGAGAATAAAAATAACATGAAGATATGACCTCTTTCGATGAATATAAATCCAAGGTGAGTATTATACAGGTTCTTGAAGATCTTGGGTACAGATTAGACAAAAGCAAGGGCCGGGTTACACCGACCTATAAACTGTATGATGGCAAGGGAGATAAGATAGACGAAATAATAATTAAGAATCCATTGGATTCTAAAAACCAATATTATTTCGACAGAAACCATAAAGGCGGAGACTTGATCTCTTTTCTTAGAAACCATATCAGTAAATTCCCGCAATTTCATCATCACAATGAGTATGTGCATATCAACAAAATACTTGGGCATTATTCAAAAATAGAATATGTGCCCAAAGTTGAATCTTCAAGCAGCTTCATTGGCAAACAAGATTTTGATAAGAATAGGTTTACGGAAACAAAACCAGAGATACAGGATCTCACCTATTTAACGAGGGAAAGAAATATTAGCCGTGATGTTGTGGAGGAATTTCTACCATTCATAGTTAAAGTGAAAGATAACCAAGCTAATAATGACTTCCAAAACATTGCTTTTCCATACACCACACCGGGAAAGCAGGAAGTATCAAATTATGAGCTTCGTAATTATGGCTTCAAAGGAATGGCAAGCGGAGGAGATAAAACCAATGCGGTTTGGATTGCTACTAACGCCCCTAATCCGAACTTGGTTAAGGATATTTATTTCTTTGAAAGTGCGATTGATGCGATGAGTTTCTATGAGCTGAACAAAAGTAAACTTAACCTCGAAAATTCAGCTTTAATCTCTGTAGGTGGATACCTTTCTCACAATCAGATACTTAATTCCATTAATCATTTCCCAAACGCAAAACTTAACACCGCCTTTGATAATGATATAAATGGCAGATTATATGATATTCGAACTTATGCTATTGCACATGGGAAAAACGTGGGGATAACAAAAAAAGAGGGGGAATATCAATTTATAGTGGGAGCAAAAACATTCACGCTGCCGGAAGATAAAGTTTCATTGGAAAATTTCCGCGAAAATTCGGGATTTAGAAAAGGTGCTTTGGTAGTGCATAAAGCGGCTAATAACATGAAAGATTTCAATGAGGTTTTAAAGACAAAAAACCAACAATCACATAAACCGGGAATGAAATAAAAATGAATCGCTCCAACGATATAATCCTAAAGCCTCAGTTTATTTTTTGGATAATATCCAATCTTCCTGTTTTCACTGTTTTGTTTATTACAGTGATAGTTAGCTATCATTTTAAGCATTATGAAATTGCGAAAATTATTGGTTCATCCCTTTCATTGATTGTACTTCTATTTTTGTTCTACAAATATATAGATCTGCTTATTTGCACCAAATGGATAATCACCAAGGAACAGATAATCATCAAGAAAGGAGTGTTTTTCAAAACAATAAATTACATAGAATTATATCGTGTTTACGACTACGAGGAAAAGAAAAGTTTCATTCAAGCACTTGTGGCCAATACTAACATCAGTATCCATTCAGGCGATAAATCGCATCCCGTATTGGAGATGTGTGGATTAAAAGAAGACAATAATATTATCCCCGTTATTAGGGAAAGAGTTGAAAGCCAACGAGAAACTAAACAAATCTATGAGTTCACTAACAGATAAATCTATGAAACAAATCTTTACTTTTCTCCCTTTACTGTTCACCTCGTTTGCAGCTTTTTCCCAATCAACTCTCGTTGTTGATCCGGCGTTGGCCACAACGATCACGGTTTGCCATTTGGAACAACAAAGCGTGTTGAAAGAAATAGATGAGAGTGAAAAAGACATCAAAAAATACCAACTCCTTATCGGACTGCAAATGGAGAAGATAAAATCCTTGCAGGAGAAAACATACAACTATCTGAGTACTGTGAACGCCGTTGTTAAAAATGGGAAAGACATAGTTTATGCCTCGCAAATAGCCAAAGATATAGCTAAATATCAGAAACAAGCTGCCGATATGGCAGCCAGCGACCCCGAGCTGCTTATTGTAGTCGCTAAAACGGAATACGAATTAATTTCACGTAGTGCGGATCTATTACTATATATATATAATGTAGCTTTGGCCAACGGAGAAAAGAACTTATTGGATAATAAACAAAGGATAGATCTTTGCACACATGTTGTCGGGGAATTAAGGAGAATGAGAGCTTTGGCTTATGCCGTAACCCGTCAGATGAAATCGGCACAGCGCAATGGGATTATTAAAACCTTGAATCCAGGAGGGTTCAGATATATAAATAATGGACGGAGAACCGTGAATAATATTTTAAACAATCTTGAATACATAAGAAATGGAGGACATTAAAATGGAAGAATCTTACAAACCGGAAATGTTGGGAATTTGTCCCAAATGTAAAACAGGTAATTTAGTCAAGGGGACACTTGGCTACACCTGCAACCACTTTAAAAGCAATGCGGATAAATGCACCTTTACTATTTTCAGTTCTTACTTTGGTAAAGAGATCACGGAAGATATTGCCTTACAGCTGATTGAAAATGGAGAAACAGAAATTTTCACCGATCTTGTAAAAAAAGATGGGGGAACATTTACTGCTTCGTTTCGCTATGAAGAAGGGTTTATCAAACCTAATTTCAAAAATCGGGTGATGGGGACAAAATGCCCAGTTTGCGGCGATAACGTGGAAGAAGTTACTAATGGGTTCGCTTGCGTGAGCTATTTGAAAAAAGATGAGAAGAAAAAATGTGGGTTTTATGTTCCTAAAAAAATTGCAAGCAGGCCGTTAATGCAAAAAGAGATTGACTGCTTGCTGAACGGGCAAAAGACGGGATTTCTCGATGGGTTTATCAATAAAAAGAATGAGACGTTTACTTGTCGCTTAATGTTGGATGATTCCGGCACCGTTATTTTTGATTCTACGCTTTGCCAATGCCCTAAATGCGGCGGCAATATGCACATCGGGAAAAAGGCTTATAACTGTTCAAACTTCCACAATGAAGAGATCAAGTGTGATTTTTCCATTTGGAGGGAAATAAGTTACAGGGAAATATCCCCTGAAGAGGCGATCGATCTGTGCGAGAAACGTATCACGCCAACGCTATCCGGGTTCCGAAATAAAAATGGAAATTTTGAACGGAAGCTTTTGATCAATGATGATTTTAATGTGATAATGATTTAACCAAAAACACATAGTAGAAATGACAAAAAAAGAATTAATCAAAGCAGTTTCCCTTGAAACTTCAATTAGCAAAAAAGATGTTACAATTGTATTGGATTCAATCCTCTCAAGCATTGCTGAAGAGTTGAAAAAGGGTAATCAGATGGACTTGAAAGACTTTGGCAGCTTTAAAGTTGTGGAACAATCCGAGAGGAAAGGACGTAATCCAAGAACAAATGAGGAAATTATTATCCCGTCTAAAAAGAGTGTCAAATTCAAACCTTTCAAAAACCTTTTAAACTATAAATGGGTATGAGAAATGCGTATTTTTTGATCCCTCTATTATCCCTGTTTGCACTTTCTTGTTCTTCATCCAAAACCATCACACGTACAAATGCCTCTTTCACAGAGAAGGACGAGATCATGATTAATAGCAATTCTTCTTTCCCTATCGCTTCCGTGGTTGGTGGCGGTGGGGAACTTGCAAAAATTGAGAAAGAAAGGATCTTTGCCGAGATGATAACAAGCCGCAATGAGAAAATAGGAAATATCAATGGACTTTCGCTTCGTGAAATCGATTCGGCAAATTACATAGCGGAAGTTAATAATGATATTCTTTTTGCAACGAACAGCTTTGATCTGACAAGTGATGCAATGGAAATTCTTTCAGAGTTGGCCGCAATCATTAACGAAACGTCTAACACGTCAGTGCAAGTCATCGGATATACCGATAATACAGGAACTCCGGATTATAATCTGGCTCTTTCAAACCAGCGAGCCATTACCGTTGGCTCTTTTTTGAAAATGCAAGGCGTTGAAAATGTTTCCGAGATAGGTATGGGCCTTGAAAACCCAGTCGCTTCAAATAAAACGTCTGAAGGCAGGAGGAAAAATAGAAGGGTTGAGATAAAATTGTCTGCCGAGAT
>JAJDJJ010000040.1 GCA_030267125.1 Bacteroidales bacterium OttesenSCG-928-B11 | reverse complement strand
AACTCCCAATATCTACCCTTTTGTCCGGCGAGTGTTTCGTGGTTGCCGCGCTCGATGATTTGGCCGTGTTCGATTACGAGGATCTCGTCGGCATTCATAATAGTGGATATACGGTGGGCTATCACCAACGTGGTGCGGTCTCGCATCAGTTGATCCATACCTTGTTGTATCAGTTTTTCGGTTTCGGTATCCACATCGCTGGTAGCTTCATCTAACAGTATGACCGGGGGATTGGCGACCGCTGCTCTGGCAATGCTGAGTAACTGGCGCTGGCCCTGACTCAGGTTAGCGCCGTCGTCGGAGAGTTTAGTGTCGTAACCGTGAGGTAGGCGGGTGATGAAGTTATGGGCGGCAGCTAGTTTTGCCGCAGCTTCCACTTCGGCGTCGGTAGCATCCAGACGACCATAACGGATGTTTTCGCGGACTGTGTCATTGAAAAGGTGGACGTCTTGCAATACCAGTACCATCGATTGTCGTAGTTGGGTGCGGGTTATATTGTGCTGGGGAATACCATCCACAAAAATATTGCCTTGCTGGATGTCGTAGAATCTGGGTAAGATATTGAATATGGTTGTTTTGCCAGCTCCCGTTGATCCTACCAGCGCAATCTTTTTGCCGGGAAATGCCTCGAAAGAGATGTCTTTTAAAACCGGCACATCTTTCTCATACTCAAAGGAGACGTTTTCGAATTTGACCATTCCTTTGGGAGGTGTATCCAGCAGGGTAGGGTTGGGTGTGTCATGAATATCTTCGGGGGTCTCATCAATGATGCGGAAGATGCGTTCGGCACCGGCAATTGCGCCTTGTAGCGTGTTATATTGTGCAGATAACTCGTTGATTGGACGTCCGAATTGTCGCGAATACTGGAGGAAAGCAGCCAAGCCGCCAAGATCGAACCCGCGAAAGATCGTCAACAGTCCACCCACAATGGTGACGAAGACGAAATTTAATGTGTTCATATTTTGCATCAACGGCATCATCAATCCGGAAAACAATTGGGCTTTTTCGGCTTTTTGCCGGAGCTCTTTGTTGTGCACATCAAAATCGGCCTCCGCCTTTTGCTCGTGAGAGAATAGCTTAACCACCTTCTGCCCACTGATGATTTCTTCGACATAGCCGTTGGTTTCACCCATAACCCGCTGCTGTTCTTTGAAATAGATCCGACTTCGTTTTACCACCATGCTGGCCACCCAAATCATCAATGGTACAATTAGCACGGTGGTGAGTGTGAGGATAGGGCTGATAAAAAGCATGATGGCTACGGTTGCGAAGAGCGTGAGAATATTTGTGAACATATCGGATAGAGTCTCTGTGAGTACTTCGCTCACGCGGTCCATGTCGTTGGTATAACGGCTCATCAGGTCGCCGGTCTGGTGTTTGTCGAAATAGCGGAGCGGCAGTTTTTCCATCTTGTCAAACAGATCCTTGCGCAGGCGTGCCACTGTGCGTTGGCCGGTGTTATTGAGTACCCGGTATTGCAGCCAAACCGAGAATGTGCCCGCAAAATAGACGATAGCTAATGTGACAAGTAGCGTTATCAACTTGCTGATATTTCCCGGTATGATGGCGTCGTTGATGATCGGGCGCAGCAAGTATGAGCTGAACACGTGGCAAACAGTACTCACCAAAATGAGGATGGTGACGACAATCAACAGTTTTCTCTCTTTCGCCAAATAACCAAACAGCCGTTTCAGAATTCTTAAATTCTCCCGACTCAATCCTTTCTTCTTATTCTGTTCTTTTTCTTTCATGCGAATCGCGAGTTATTTTGTGTTAATGCTGGATCAAGACGCCCATCTTCGGTAAGTGCTAATACGGATTCATCGGGCAGGATGGATTGTATACGTTGAGTAACCAAGATGACAGTGGTTTCCTGCAATTCGGTTTTCAGATTTTGCCGGATCCGTCGCTCGGTATCGGTGTCGATGGCGGATGTACTGCTGTCTAACAGCAATATTTTGGGATTTTTGAGTAATGCCCGCGCAATGGACAATCGCTGTTTTTGCCCGCCGGAGAGGTTTACTCCATTTCGTCCCAGCAAAGTGTTATACTGGTCGGGAAACAAGGAGACGAATTGGTCGGCTTCGGCGATGCGGGCGGCTTGGCGGATTTGCTCCTCCGTAGCGTCCGGATTGCCCCAACGCAGATTTTCCAAGATCGTGCCGCTGAACAACTCGGTGCGTTGTTGCACCACGCCGATACTTTGTCGCAGTTCCTTGACAGGATAATCCCGCGCATCAACCCCGTCGATCAGAATTGCACCCGCGGAGACGTCGTAAAGTCTGGGGATAAGTTGTAGTAATGTGGATTTGCCGGAACCGATAGGGCCAATGATGGTTAAGTGCTCGCCCGCTGATACCGAAAAATTGATGTCGCGCAGAATCATCTTGTCGGGTTCGGTGGCGTATGCAAAATCAACATGTTGAAAGACAACCGTTCCTTGTGCTATGATGTGGTAGCTTAAGCTGTTTTTATCCTTCTCAGTGATGGAAGGTTCGGTGTCAAGTACCTCTGTGATGCGCTTGGAAGAGGCCGAGGCACGGGCAAACATCATGATGGTCATCGAAACCATCATCAGGGACATCAGGATCTGAAAACTATAGTTGACCATCGAGATCAGCTTCCCGATTTCGATACCGGCTTCCGTGTTCTTAATCCCGCCGATCCAAAGGATAAGCAGGATGATGATATTCATGACCAGTTGCATGAATGGAATCACCATGATGATCACGTTGACCGCTTTTAAGGCAGTGTCTTTATAATCTTCATTAGCTTTCGCAAACTTCTTTTTCTCAAAATCTTCCCGTACGAACGACTTCACCACTTTAATATTAATGAGGTTTTCCCGTACAGTGCGGTTCAATTCATCCAGTTTTTCTTGCAGTTTGATAAAGAGAGGATAGCCTTTGCGCATAAAGAGGAAGATGCCGATGGCGAGGACGGGGATGGCGGCGGCAATGATTCCTGCCAATGCCACATCGGTGCGAATCACAAAAAAGAAGGCGATGATCATCATTAGCGGAGCGCGATAGAGCAGCATCATCGAACGTTGGATCAGTTGTTGCAACACGGTAGTGTCATTGGTGATGCGAGTGATAAGCGAAGCAGTGCTAAACTTGTCGATGTCGGCGAAGGCAAAACGTTGTATTTTATAGAAAATCGCTCCCCGTAGATTACTGGCAAACCCTGTCGCCGTTTTTGATGCGCAGAGCAGATTACTCACGGCTGCGACGATCCCGATTGCCGAGAGCAGAATCATCCACCCGCCGGTCTTTAGAATGTGTTGTAAATCCTCCTTCATCACTCCGTCATCCACAATTGTTCCCATCAGCATCGGTTGTGCTGTCTCGCACAATACATAGATGAATACAAGTAATGGGCTGAAAACCAGTTGTTTTTTGAAATCTTTGAGTAGTGGGAAATAGTATTTTCTAACCTTTTTCAATTTATAGATTTTTGGATTGCAAAAATACAACAAAAAAGTCCGGAGGAAGTTGCAAGAGTCAGCAAAGGAGAAGAAATGAAAACTTTGAAGGGATGAAAAAATTCCTATCTTTGCGCGTTTTTTTAAGGAGTGTAAATGCCCATGGAGAATCAGAAAATAAAACAACCCAACTTTCAAGAATCAATCACAAAAGGTATTCTTGCCATTTTTTCAACTCTTATTTCTTACTCGCTTGTTGCCTTACTCGTTACCTATTTTTATAATCCTGATGTGGAATCGCTGCGGGCGATTTCTAATGAGGTTTTGATACTCGGTGGCTCCAATCCCGAACCTAAAGAATCATTGTTATTTAGGCTGGGAGTTCTTTTAATACCCCTGTTTTTATTACTCTATTTTTATATTTTAAATACTCCCAGATTATCCAAAATAAAGTGGAATAAATTTTTTCTCCTTTCCTCTATCTTGTTTTTATTATTCACGTTTGCCGTTTTTTTTATTGGATTTAAAGCTAATAACCCGAATTATGTAGAGGTTGTGCAAGGGAATAATTATGCCAATTCCCGTGATACACAATTTGCATCTAATTTTGATTTTTATTTTAATGAATCCATTATTAATCAAAATATTGGAACCTACATTACAGTGTTTCTCTTTGTATTTCTTTTGCCTTTGATTATTTATCGGTTTTATCCTAAAATCTTTGAAAATAGAGGAATGAGGGTAGTGGGATATGTGCTCGTTAGTGCGTTTGCCGTATTCTATTTCTATCAGGTTTACAGTATTTTCCATTTTGAATTTCCATATACTTGGGAAAATAAATATGATTTCAATGTGATCTATTATCCTATGACACAAGTATATGCGGGTAGTCCTATGCTGGTGGACGGATTTGCCGCAAACTATGGCTTATATGCTCACTTTTTAGCTCCTATATTTAAATTCACAGAATTAAATATTTCCAGTTTTACAGCTGTCATGGCGCTATTAATCGTATTGTTATATAGCATGATATTGGTCTCTATGTTTAGGCTGATTAAAAACAAGCTGATAATACTATTAGGATTTACCACAGCTCTTTATATCCCATTTCTTTTATTTCGACTAATAACCCCATTTGATGCGCAGTTTGCCGCATTTCCTATCAGAATGTTCTTCCCGGCGCTGACCGTTTTTTTAGCGTCATTTTATGTTTATAACAAAAATAAAGTATTGTATTTCACAACTTTTATATTGTTGTCTATAGGAGTTTTATGGAATCCGGAGTTTGGAATTGTATCCATTGTTGCTTGGTTGTTAACCCTTTGCTATATGGAGTTCAAATCAGATGACAAGAAAAAAATCATAAGGGGCTGTATTAAACATTTCTTGGTTTTTGCAGGAAGTTTGGTGGTCGTATTTTTGGTGTACTCCCTGCTTATTTATTGGGTATATGGTGCCTTCCCCCATGTAATTGATCTCCTAAACTCTATGATTTATTTCAGCTCATTGGGATTTTATTTGCTGCCGATGAAACTTGTTCACCCTTGGAATTTTGTGGTTTTAATCTATATAGTAGGACTTGCATATGCTATTTACGCCTTATTTAAAAAAGAACAACTGACGGAAAAAACATCATTTATATTCTTACTCTCTATTTTGGGAGTAGGTATGTTCTTTTACTTTCAAGGACGAAGCCACAACTGGACATTGATATCGGTTACAATCAATATATTTTTATTGTTATCTATTTTTGCCGAAATGCTTTTTGCCGAAATTCGAAAGAAAAAAAATACCATCATATACTCCATTCCTTTTACCCTCATTATTTTTATATTAGGATTTTCAATCTGCGATCTTTTTGGGTATCAGGATAAAATGGAAGAACTTCATGCACAGAAAAAAGATCAAAAGAACAATTTGACTGAAGATAAAAGGGTAAAAACAAATATCAAATTTATATCCTCTCTTGCGGAAAATACAACAGATGAAATATTTATACATACCAGCAATAAATACCAATCACTCTATTTTGCACCTGTAAAGAAAAAATCGGCCTTTAATCCAAGTATCATTGATATTTTCACGAAAGAAAATTGTGAAAGATTGAAAAATAAGGTAATGAAAGATTCTTTAGATATTTTTATTGAAACAGCCTCTTTCTATTATCCCTATGTTCAGCCAACTAATGCAGCAATGACTGCAACATACAGTGTTGACACTACAAATGGTTCGATTGTTTTATTAAAAAAACGCCCATCACAAACACTACCCGAACTCATACTCGATAAAAATGCCAGCGAAGCACTTTTTTATGATCATTTTGAGGAGGATACTAATTCCATCAATAAGCGCATTGACTATGCAATAAATGGTTGCGATTCTATTGCATGGGGTGATGATTTTTCGATAGAACTTGTGTTTTATGCTGAAAAACAAGCTTATGTGGGCGGAACCCTCTTTAGTAATTTTGCGGATTCGGCAGGGTTGCAATTGTTTAATAATAATACACCCAGCCAATATTTCATACAGTGGGGTAAGAACTTAGGAACGGTGATCAATTTGTCTCAAAATAGATGGCACTATCTTGTTCTGCAATTTTCCAATAATAATTTGAATATTTATGATAATGGGATGTTGATCGTTTCAGGAACGATTCCTGAACACCCCGATAACTCTTTTAAATCGATGCATATAGCTAATCATCATACAAATAACTTGCATTTTACCGGATTAATCCGAGAATTTTTAATAAAGAATGGCTCTTCTTCTGTGGAAGATATTCAAAAAAATGGTCGGCTTATAAGTGCAATGTGATAATGTTGTAGAATTTTGAGAATTAGATGATTGTTGGATTTAAATTAAAAAATCAAGAATGAAAGTTGTAATTTTAGCCGGTGGTTATGGCTCCCGGATTACGGAAGAGAGCCATTTGAAACCGAAGCCCATGATTGAAATCGGCGAAAAACCGATGCTTTGGCACATCATGAAAATCTATTCCCATTATGGATTCAATGAGTTTATTATCTGTGCGGGATATAAACAATATGTTATAAAAGAATGGTTCGCTGATTATTATCTCCATAATAGCGATGTTACTTTTGATTTTTCCAATCGAAACGAAATGACCGTTCATAACAATGAGGCGGAGCCTTGGAAAGTGACGATCGTGAATACGGGATTAGACACAATGACCGGCGGACGGCTGAAGAGAGTGCAAAGATATATTGGAAATGAGCCATTTATGCTGACCTACGGAGACGGGGTTGCCGATGTTAATATCCATGAATTACTGAAACTACATAATGAAAAAGGAAAAACAGCAACTATTTCCATTGTAAATGTGTCGCAACGTTTTGGCATTATTGATATTGATCAGAATAATATGATCCACTCTTTCCGGGAAAAATCAATGGAAGACAGCAGCGTGATCAATGGAGGGTTTATGGTGCTAAATCCTCAGGTGTTTGATTTATTGGAAGATGACACGACTGTTTTTGAACAATATCCACTTCGACGATTAGCCGAAACTGGAGAATTGATCGGCTATCATCACACCGGTTTCTGGCAATGTATGGATACGCAAAGGGATAAAATGTTGTTGGAAGATCTGTGGAAATCGGGAAATGCTCCCTGGAAAATCTGGTAGAAAATCAATGGAAGAGATATACATACACGACAAAGTCTTTGGTCGAAATGATACACTGACCAAAGGGGAATACGAAAATTGTACATTCAATAGTTGCAACTTGGCGAACAGCGATCTCTCCGGATGCAAGTTCACAAATTGCTTGTTTGACGGTTGCGACTTGAGTCTATCTAAACTTGACAGAACAGCTTTTTGGAGTGTTATCTTCAAAAATTGTAAAATGTTAGGCCTCCGGTTTGACATGTGCAACGAGTTCGGCCTCTCTTTCTCATTTGACGGTTGTCAGTTAAACCACTCTTCATTTAACAAGGTTGAAATCAAAAAGACGGTTTTCAAAAATTCGCAATTGCAGGAGATTGATTTTACGGATGCCGACCTGACAAGTGTCGTGTTTGATAACTGCGACTTGATCAGGGCGCACTTTGATCATGCCATACTTGAAAAAGCAGACTTCCGAACTTCTTACAACTACTCCATTGATCCCGAAATCAACCGGATTAAGAGAGCTAAATTTTCAATCTCCGGTATTTCCGGACTGTTAGACAAATACGATATTGTGATTGAAGAATAGTACCGAGATAATTTATTCATTGAATGATAAAAACATATAAAAACAAACGGGTATTTGTAACGGGACATACGGGATTTAAAGGCTCCTGGCTAATAACCATGCTGAATCATTTGGGAGCGGAAGTAATGGGCTACGCTTTAGCACCTCATACCGTCCCGAGCCTATACACAGTTGTCAATGGTGACACGCATTGTAACTCTGTCATTGCCGATATTAGAGATAAAGAGTTGTTGCGAGAAAAAATCATCGAATTTCAACCAGATTTTATCTTTCATCTTGCCGCCCAGCCGTTAGTTCGGGAGTCGTATCTTATTCCGAATGAGACTTTTGAAGTCAACGCTGTCGGGACTGCAAATGTATTGGATGCGATACGGGAATTGGAGAAGCCCTGCATTGGCATTATGATCACCACCGATAAAGTGTATCAGAACAATGAAACGGGCCAGGCCTATAAAGAAACGGATCCGTTGGGTGGTTATGATCCTTATAGTGCCAGTAAAGCCTGTGCCGAATTGATCATCGACTCATACCGGAAATCGTTCTTCCACCCACAAGATTACGCAAATCATAGGAAGTCAATAGCTTCTGCCCGTGCCGGAAATGTTATCGGTGGAGGCGATTGGGCTACAGACAGATTGATTCCGGATATAGTGCGGGCATTGGCCGAAAATCATCCCGTTTCCATCAGAAATCCGAAAGCGGTAAGGCCGTGGCAGCACGTTCTGGAACCGCTGTCCGGCTATTTGACGTTGGGAGTGAGGATGGCGCAGGATCCCGTGAAATATGCGGAAGCGTTCAACTTCGGACCTCATCCGGCAGATGTGTTGACAGTGAAAGAGATGGCCGACATGGCGTTGAAGATATGGGGGAAAGGAGAGGTTGTTTTTCCTGCACAAAACAACCAGCCACACGAAGCCGGACTACTCTCATTGGATATAACAAAAGCCGAAACGATTTTAGAATGGCACCCGAAATTTGATGCAAAGCAAGCATTGGAACATACATTGGAATGGTATAAGGCGTATTATGAGAAAGAGAATATGATATGTTTATTGAAAACACAGATTGCCACCTATTTTCAATAGATATAATTTGTAATTTTGTGCGTGGAAAAACACAGATAAAAATGAAAACCGTGTGAGGAAAAATATGACGACATTAGATACTTTAAAAAATAATTTGATTGATAAAATTCTTGTCTCAAGAAACGAAAATTTATTGAAAGCTATTTCTACTATTTTCGAATCAACACAGGAAGATGATAAAATACAATTAACATCCGACCAAATTGAGATGCTGATATTGAGTGAAAATGATATTGAATACGGAAGAATTATTTCAGAAGAAGAATTGGAAAAATCGGATAAAGAATGGCGATGATAAAGATTTTTTGGACAGAAACGGCAATAAAACAACGAAATTATATTTTTGAATATTGGACAGAAAGAAATAAAAGCAATAGTTATGCAAAAAGGTTGAATATCAAAATAAATGATAGATTATCTATGTTGAGAAGTCAACCTAAATCCGGAAAAGAATCGGATTTTAAAGATGTGAGAGTGGTATCACTCGGACATTATAGCATACTATATAAATTTAAGAAACATCAAATTATCGTTGTGGGCTTTTGGGATAATAGACAAGAGCCTCAAAAACTTCTAAATTTTCTTCGGAATAAAACAGGCACTCAGTAATAATAACTTGATGTAATGACAAAAAGAGAACAGATACTTTCCCTTGTAAAAGAATATTACACAGAACAATTTGAGGAAATTAAAGATTCTTGCGTTATGGAGGCATTTAGTTTTTGTCTGCCATATCACGTTGTATTAAAAATATGGGGAAAAGGTGAATGTGTTTTTCTTGAACAAAACAACCAGCTGCACGAAGCCGGACTACTCTTATTGGATATAACAAAAGCGGAAACGTTTTTCAACTGGTCTCCGAAATTTGATGCAAGGCAAGCATTAGAGCATGCGGTGGAATTGTATAAATCCTATTATTCAGGGTTGAGTATGAAATAACTGATGCTTTTTCAAATGAATAATTATTAAAAAAGATAAAAAATGAAAGATATTAGGCAAAAAAAAATAAATCAGTGTAGGGTTTGTCTGTCTGAAGATTTGAAAACGGTTCTGACTCTTCCGAAAATGCCATTTACGGATCAATTTGTGCAGAAGTCAACTATTGGGAAAGAGTTTCTGGGAGATATTGAAATAGGAATATGCAACTGTTGTGGTTCGGTTCAAAATATGAATAATACGGATATGGATGATTATTATAATGATTATACCTATACCGTACAATCGTCTTCTTTTGCCCGTGAATTTATGCGGAAATTTGCTGAAAATATAAAAAACAGATATTTGCAGGGAATACCATCTCCCAGAGTGCTGGAGATTGGTAGCGGTTCAGGAGAGCAGCTGTATGAGTTTCAGAAACTGGGGTGCGATGTGCTAGGAATAGAACCTTCTGAAAAACTATCTGACTATGCGAACTCAATAGGAGTGAAGACCCTGACAGCTTTTTTTGATGAAAATACAGAACTGGATTCAAATTCATTCGATCTGATTATCTCAAGCTACACATTTGATCATGTGCCACAACCGAAATCAGTATTAGACAATATTCGTAGAATACTAAAGGATACGGGATTTGTAGCGACAGAGGTACATGATTTGAACTTGATAAAAGAGCGTAATGAGTTTTGCCTTTTTGAACACGAACATTATATATACTTAAATCATTGTACGTTCAAAAATTTGCTTGATTCTACAGGCTTCGAGCTAATCACGTACGATCTGCTAGAACAATCGGAAAAAAGGGCAAATTCTTTGATTTCAATTGCGCGCAAGAAACAAGGAGATAAGCCGTATTCTTTTTCTTTAATTGAAAATGAGGTTAAAGAAATTGAATCTTTATCGAAAAATATATACAACTCAATAGATAATTTTGAAAATTGGCTAAAACAACATAGCGATAAAGTAATTGTAGCTTATGGCGCCGGCGGGCGAGGAGTTATGACTATAGCAGCGTTACAAAATTCAGATAAACTGAGTTATATCGTAGATAAAAATCCTAAAGCACAAGACATATATTCTCCAAAATCACATATCCCAATATATCCTATAACGAAGCTAAAGGATGATAGAGCTGATATTATAATAATCTTTAGTTTTGGATATTACCAGGAAATAGTAGACGAGCTTGTTGCAGAATTTGGATATAAAGAGAGTCAATTTATCTCAATATTAGATATACTTAATAAATAGAAATGCAGCAATTGAAGAAGATTTTCATTACTGGAGCAACAGGTTTTTTAGGCTCCCATATCGTAGATGCGTTATTGTTGGAAGGATATACGATATACGCTACTAGAAGAGCAGCTTCTGATTTGTCTCGATGTGATTTGTTCTTTGATAAAATACGTTGGGTTGATATTGACAAGGAAACATGGGCTGATTCGATAGGAGAGATAGTTCCGGATGTCATTATCCATTCTATGTGGATAGGAGTGGATGCGGGAAATAGGAGCGATTGGTCACAACAAATAAAGAATATTGAACTTACGGAGAAATTGCTGGAAGTTGCGGCTAAAGTAAAAATAGGAAAGTTTATTGGTCTCGGTTCCCAAGCTGAATATGGGAATTTTTCGTGTAAGATAAAAGAAGATGCTCTAACCATGCCCGATTCGGCTTATGGTGTGGTGAAAAAAATGTGTTCGGATATGACCCGGATAATATGTGAAGAGAATAATGTTAAATGGTTTTGGCTGAGGTTATTTCCGCTTTTTGGTGAAAAAGAGTCAGAAAAATGGCTTATCCCGTCAGTTATAAAATCAATAATGACAAAAGATTCAATGGATTTTACATTAGGCGAACAGAAATACGCATACCTTTATGTAAAAGACTTTGCTCAGGCTATTGTAGACGTTGTCAAAACAGATGGGTCGTCGGGAGTTTACAATCTGTCATCTTCAAACCCTATGCCCTTAAGAGAAGTGATAACAAAAATCAGAGATCTTATAAATCCGTCATTTCAATTGAACTTTGGAAAACTTCCCTATCGACAGGGACAGTCCATGCATATTGAAGGTGATGTCTCTAATTTTGAAAATTCAATATCAAAAATTCCATCATCAGACTTTGATGAAAAATTACGCCAAACAATAGATTACTATAAAGCGATATATGATGAAAAATGAAAACTATATCCGATTTGCGAAGGAGATAAGAGAGAAGGTGTTGGAGATGATTCATAGAGCAAAAGCCTCTCACATTGGCGGAGCTTTCTCTATGGCCGATATATTATCAGTGCTATATGAAGGTGTTCTAAATATTAAGCCCGATGAACCGCAATGGGAAAACAGAGACCGGTTTATTTTGTCTAAAGGACATGCTTGCACAGCTTTATATGCAGCATTGGCTTTAAAAGGTTTTTTTGCGAAAGAGGAATTGGCTACTTATGGGCAGGATGATGTTCGTTTAATGAGCCATACAAATCATAAAGTGCCTGGTGTTGAATTGTCAACCGGGAGTTTAGGACACGGGTTATCTGTTGCTTGTGGGGTTGCTGTTGCTGCGAAAGTGAAAAAGAAAAACTGGAAAACCTACTGTTTATTAAGTGATGGAGAATTAGATGAAGGATCAAATTGGGAAAGTCTTCTCTTTATTGCTCATCATAAACTTACAAACCTCATAACCATAATCGATTATAATAAAATTCAAGCTTTAGGGAATACAAACGAGGTGATGAATTTGGAGCCGTTAACAACGAAATTTCTCGCCTTTAATCTTACCCCTATTGAAATAGACGGACATAATCATGAGGAGATAGAAAAGGCTTTTTTGACAAAAACAGATAATCCTAAAGTGATAATAGCCCATACTATAAAAGGTAAAGGTGTAGATTTTATGGAAAATAGTTTATTATGGCACTATAGAAATCCGGATGATAACCAGTTTGTAGAATCAATGAAACAACTAAGTAAATAATGAGAACGGCATTTGTTAAACAATTAGTAGAGGAAGCCAGATTGAATGAAAAAGTGTTTTTTCTGGTGGCAGATTTGGGGTACAATGTTGTGGAAGATTTTGCAAAAGAATTTCCCGACCGATTTATTAATGTTGGGATTGCCGAACAAAATATGGCGGGAATAGCTGCCGGATTAGCGAAAGAAGGTTTTATCCCATTTATCTATTCTATCGGAAACTTCCCGACGCTTCGTTGTATGGAGCAGATACGTTACGATATCTGTTACCATAACCTGAATGTCAATATTGTAGCTGTAGGAGGTGGATATGCATACGGTTCATTAGGGACCTCTCATCATACTACAGAAGAACTCGGAATGTTAAGAACAATTCCGACATTAACTGTTTGCGCTCCGGCAGATCCGATAGAGTCAAGAATGTTGACTACGATGGCTGTAAATGACCCCACTCCTTTTTATATTCGCCTAGGTAAAAACGGAGAAAAGGCCATTCACGAAAAATCATTGGAAAACTATCAAATAGGAGAGCCTCTTTTGGTGCGTAAAGGAGAAACAACGGCAGTGCTTTCCACAGGTAGCATTGGGATTGATAACCTTGACTTTATTACAGAAAATAATATCAACGCATCTGTTTATACTTTTCCTGTGATAAAACCTTTGAATAAAGAGAGATTGGCCCAGCTCTTCAATTCGTACAAAAAAATTATTACGGTAGAAGAACATCAGGCGTCAGCTGGTTTTGGATCCGCTATTTTAGAGTGCTTGAATGATTTACAAGAAGAAGGATTGTTGACGGGAATCCCCAAAGTGAAAAGAATCGCAATAAAAGATACATTTACTTCGGTAGCAGGATCTCAGAAGTTTTTAAAAGAAAAAAATGGCTTAATCTTGAAAAAAGAGTATTTCACAGCTTATTGATACGTACTATTGGATGATAATTGAAAACACACCAAGATGAAGAAACTGATATCTATTCTAACTCCTTGTTATAACGAGGAAGAAAATGTTGAAGAAGTTTACAGGCAAGTAAAAGAAGTCTTTGCCGGTTTGCCGGAATATCGTTACGAACACATTTTTATCGACAATAGCTCCAAGGATAAAACTCAGGAGTTATTACGAGGTATTGCAGAGGAAGATAAGAATGTGAAACTGATATTGAATTCGAGAAATTTTGGACACTTGCGCTCGCCATATTATGGCTTGCTGCAGGCAAATGGCGATGCGGTAATATTATTTGTCGCCGATTTGCAAGATCCGCCATCAATGATCCCTGAATTTATTAAAAAATGGGAAGAAGGTTTCAAAATTGTGGTTGGGGTTAAAAATGAAAGCGAAGAGTCGAAGATTTTTTTCGCAATCAGAAAGATATATTATAATATAGTGCAAAAATTCTCGGAAATAGAATTGATAAAGAATTACACGGGATTTGGGCTATACGATAAGAAAATAATCGAAATACTACGCACAATACCAGATAATTATCCATTCTTTAGAGGTCTTATTTGTGAGATAGGATTTGAAAAAGCGATCATACATTATAAGCAACCGGTACGAAAAAGAGGATTTACCAAAAATAACCTCTATACTCTTTATGATATTGGGATATTAGGAATCACTACCCAATCTAAAGTGCCGCTTCGGTTAGCTATTTTTACGGGTTTGATCATGGCGGTTATTAGCTTTGTTGCTGCAATTGTTTATTTTATATTGAAATTGATTTTTTGGGATTCGATGCCGATGGGTATGGCGCCATTAGTAATGGGATTTTTCTTTTTCTCTTCTGTGCAATTGTTTTTTATAGGTGTAATAGGGGAGTATATTGGGAATATTCACACGCAAACATTGAGACGTCCTTTAGTGATAGAGAAGGAACGGGTGAATTTTGAAGAAGACGAAACGATAAATGATACAAAGAAAAATTAGCGGAAAATAGAAATCAAATTATATTTTTGCAAAACAAAACACAATACCGAACGATTCCCGTAGGGAATCCATCTCAATAAAAAAACAAACAAAAACATGGGCAATAAACAAAAAAATCAAGCTAATCTCAATCCGGCGTTCATCGAATCCGAAAAATTTCAATCGTTGAAAGAGGGTAATCTAATGTGGAAGTGGGCATTTTGGGGAATCGCTCTCATAGGGTTGATCGCAATCATTATTCTTAGCCTTGATGCTGGCAATTCGGGAGATGAACATTTTCACTTGGAGCAGGCGGAGAATGTATATAACTATTACACCACTTTTGGAAAAGACAGTACGGCTGCCGTTGTCACCGAAAAATATAATCTGCCCTATTACGGACAATCGGTAGATAATTTCGCCTATTTTGTTTCCAAGATCTTTAATGTTGATGATACCTATGCGGCACGTCATATCATCAATAGCCTATTCGGTTGGTTGGCGATGTTGTTTGTGGGGCTAATCGCTTATCGTATTGCCGGATGGCGGGCAGCAGTCATTGCGTTTACCTTAATTTTCCTTTCTCCAAGATTCTTGGGACATTCATTCAATAACCTGAAAGATTTGCCTATGGCAACAGGCATCAGCTTCGGACTATATTGCCTGATTCGATTTCTACAGGAGTTCCCCAAGATTAAATGGAAGACAGCTATTCTTTTGGGCATCGCCATAGGTTTCGCTATAAGTGTTCGTGTGGCGGGCTTACTCTTGATTGCCTATTTTGGCATGTTTGGACTCATTTATTGGATTATCAGAAATAAGAAAAATGGTCTCTTTTCTAAAGCGTCAAAGCAAGAATTTTTAAAAATGTTGGCATGGGGGGCTGGAATCTCTGTGGCCGGATTTATTCTGGCCATACTTTTGTGGCCATTTCTTCTGAAAGCTCCAATCGCCAATGCCATGGATACCTTGTCAAGCATGTCGAAATTTGCTACAGCCATCCGTCAACTTTTCGAAGGATCACTGCAATGGTCGGATGTTCTGCCGTGGTATTATACGCCAAAGTTCATTCTGATGACTATCCCCATAGCAGTGATAGTCGGAGCATTGTTGTATTTAGTTCTATTATGGAAGAAAAAAGAGGACTACTTCTGGTCGTTTCTGATTTTTTTCACCTTCTTTTTCCCTGTTTTTTGGATCATCTATCAAAAATCGAATGTATATGGTGGCTGGCGACACGCGATGTTCATATATCCTTCATTAGTTGTTTTTGCAGCATTAGGTTTTGAATCTTTGATCGGAATCATAAAGAATCGCTATCTCAAAATCGCGGCTACCGCTCTGCCGTTCCTGTTGCTGATTATGCCGCTGACACATGTCATCAAAAATCATCCCTACGAGTATGTTTATTTTAATGAATTATCTGGTGGAATGGATAAGGCGTATGGGAATTATGAGATGGACTACTACTATCACTCTACTCGTGAAGCGACGGAGTGGGTGATCGAAAATGCGGAGAAGAGTGGGTTAGAGACGGGCGATAAGATCAGAGTGGCTTCGTGGCATACCGCGTCGGTGGGCTATTTCCTGAGGAATGATACGGCACGCTTCCAAAATACCTTCTCCCGCTGGCTCGAAAGGGGAAATAATGACTGGGATTATGCCATTTTTGTCATCACCGGCATGATGCCCGAACAGATTAAAGGAGAGCATTTCCCGCCGAAAAATAGCGTGCACGAAATTACCGTGGATGGGAAACCAATCTGCTTTGTTCTTAAAAGAGAAGATAAGTCGGATCTTATCGGTAATAATTTCAAGAAAGCCAATGAAAAAGATAGCGCAATCTACTATTTGGAGAAATCGTTTGCGTATGATAACTATAATGAAACGGTGATCCAAAACCTGATCGAACTCTACTTTATGTCCGGAAGAGTGGATGATGCGAAGAAGATGTTGGATCATGGGCTAGCTTATTTGCCTAAATCTGAGACGATGAATTATTTTTTGGCGCATTACTATATGAATATCGGAAATTTAGATGAGGCGATCAACACCTGTGAAAAGATAATAGAGTACAACTTTAAATTCGGAGGTGCTTATCATCTGGCCTGCAACTGCTATCTGCGCAAAAACGATTTGAAGGGTGCGGAAAAAATGCTGCTTCGTCTTGTAGATGTAGATATGCTGGATGAACAGGGTATGAAGCAACTCATGGAAATCTACAAATCGCAAGGCATGACCGAGCCATTGGCTATCAAGCGAATTTATACTACCATAGCGAAAAGCCTTGAAAAAAGAGGTAAGAAAGAAGAAGCGGCGACCTACCGGGAGTATGCAAGAGGAATTAGGTAATTGAGAGTTGAGAATGGGAAAGTTAGAGGAGTTAGGGAAACTTTGAACTCTTGAACTATAAACTCGAGCTTAAACTTTAAACACTCGAACTCCTTTAAAAAATTCAGCTCCTTATTTCACTATGGCTTTTTGGAATGCTGTATTGATAGGAAACGAACCTCTAATGCTCTGCGAAAAGTCTTGTTTACACAGAAGTGATAATATGAATTGTAATTATGTCTTGGGAAGAACAATCTTATGAATATAGAATAATCAATGACCCTTTTATTCGAGGAAAAGTTTCAGAATATTTGACACAATTTCTCACGGAACAGCGGTTGGATAGGCTGGGGGAGGTGTTGAACAATCGTACCCGTCATCTTACCGTGGTTGTGGAGGATCTTTTCCAGTCGCAAAATATCAGTGCCGTTTTTCGTACGTGCGAGTGTTATGGTGTTCAGGATGTGCATGTTATCGAAAATAATTACGAATGTCAAGTGCATAGCGCGATTTCAATGGGTGCAGATAAATGGTTGACGATTCATCGTTACCAAGAGGAACAAGATAGTATCGTTCGTTGTGTGAAAAATCTTAAAAGAGAAGGTTATGTGCTTGTGGCGACGATGCCTGGCGAGAACAGCTGTTTCCTTGAAGATCTGCCGGTAGAGCCCAAAACCGCTTTTCTGTTCGGTACGGAATTGAAGGGATTGTCGGATGAATTAGTGGCGTTGGCTGACCGGAAGGTGAAAATTCCGATGTATGGTTTCACCGAAAGTTTCAATATTTCCAATTCCGTGGCGATTATCCTTTCTCATTTTGCCGAAAAAATGCGCAAAAGTGCAGTCGACTGGAAGTTGCCGGAGGATGAACGAAACGAATTGTATTCGGAATGGCTACAAAAATCGATAAAAAAGCCACTGTTGCTGATTGATAAATTTTTAAGCGACAATAATTTGGTTGATTGAAAAAAAAATGTATTTTTGCAGCCCGAAAAAGCGAGGATAAATATAAAAAACATAAACGATGAAAAGGACGTACCAACCTTCCAATAGGAAACGTAGAAACAAACACGGATTTAGAGAAAGAATGTCAACGGCGAACGGACGCAAAGTGATAGCTCTTCGTCGTGCCAAAGGTAGAAAAAGATTGACTGTCTCAGACGAAAAAATGGGTAAGAAATAATATTCATAATTTGTGTTGTGGGAAAAGAAGGCATATTCATGTCTTCTTTTTTTGTATTTTCGCCAACTTATTTTTGAAACCCGAGTTAGCCACATCTATCGAACATAATAATGAAGAAAATATTCCCCGTACTATTATTCATCCTCTTCTCTACCACTCTTTTCGCACAACCCCGCATAGCGGTTGATGGCATCGTTGCTATCATTGGCAAAGAGATTATTATGCGCTCCGATATTGAAGCGGCCTACCAGGCACAGCTGAGCCAAATGCCCGCTACCGACGATTTAGAAGAATTCCGTTGTGATGTGTTCGAGTCTTTGGTCGTGGAGAAGTTGATGATGCATCAAGCTGATTTGGATAGTATCTACATAACCCCCGAGCAGCTGGAATACAGAATCAACGCCAATATCGCTTACCTGACACGGCAAGTGGGTGGCGATATCAGTGTGATAGAGCGTCATTTTGGTAAATCCATCGATGAGATTAAAGCTGAAGTGCGCGATATGACTCGCACGCAAATGATTGTGGATGAAGTGCAGCAAAGTATAACAAGCAATATCACTGTTACGCCTTCGGAAGTAAAGAATTTCTATAATAATATTAGTTATGACAGCTTGCCCACTGTCCCCGGGCAATATGAGTTTGGGCATATTGTTAAGACGCCGCCGGTGAGCGAGGAAGAGATTGCAGAACTGAAAGCTCGTTTGAATGGGTACCGCGAAAAGGTGCTTCGCGGTGAGCAAACCTTTAAAATGTTAGCCCGCCTCTATTCCGATGATCCCGGTAGCGCAAATGATGGTGGAAATCTCGGTTTTGCCGAACGCGGAACGTTCTATCCCGAATTTGAAGCGGTGGCCTTTAAATTAAAGACCGGGGAAATTTCCGAAATCGTGAAAACGCAAGCAGGATACCACATCATCCAGATGAATGAAAGACGCGGTGATCGAATCAAAGTGTCGCATATTTTATTGCAACCCAAACCATCTGTGGAAGAGCAAGTTATAGCAATAGAATATTTGGATAGTATTCGAAAAGTTGCTATAACCGAAAAAAAGGATTTTTCAAAAGCAGCCATGGAGTATTCCGACTCTCCGGATAAAAATAGCGGGGGCTGGGTAATCAATCCTTATTCCGGGTCAACGAAGTTTACGAAAGATGCGATGGAACCGGTGCTACTCAGTACGTTAGATAAAATGATTCCCGGAGAGTATTCACAGCCGATTGTTTATGTGAATGAAGATGGCGTGGTGTCGTACCGGATTGTGTACCTCAAAAGTAAAACGGCTCCTCATAAACCTAATCTCGTGGAAGATTATGACGTGATTCAAAATGCGGCCATTGAGGAGAAGAAGATGAAAGCCATTCATAAATGGATCAGAAATAAAGTGAAGGTGACCAGTATTAAAATAAACGATAATTATAGAACCTGTCCGTTCATTGACGAATGGCAAATCCCTTAATCTCAAATAATACGATGGAGTTGAATTTTAAAAGCGATGTGGAAGCAATTGATGCTTTGGTGAAAAAATATGCCGAATTAAAATCGGAAATCAGCAAAGTGATTGTAGGACAAGATAAAGTAGTGGAAGATATCCTGTTGGCGATGTTCAGCCGCAGCCATGCCTTGCTGATCGGAGTGCCTGGGTTAGCGAAAACATTGATGATAACAACGATAGCGCAGGCAGTGAATCTGACATTCAACCGCGTGCAGTTTACCCCCGACTTGATGCCGTCCGATATTATGGGGACGGAAATCTTAGATGAACAAAAGAATTTTAAATTCATAAAGGGGCCTATTTTTGCAAATATCGTCCTTGCTGATGAAATAAACAGGACACCTCCAAAAACACAATCCGCACTGTTGGAGGCGATGCAGGAACGTTCGGTCAGCATGAATGGTGTGACATACACCTTGCCTGATCCGTTTTTTGTTTTAGCCACGCAGAATCCGATTGAACAGGAGGGGACTTATCCGCTTCCAGAGGCACAACAAGACCGTTTTATGTTCAATATCCACTTGGATTATCCCACCTTCCAAGAAGAAATGGATATAGTGAAATCAACGATTCACGGTCAGATGCAAATGCCAAGACAAGTGTTGACGGTGGATGAAATCATCTTTTATCAGAAGCTGCTACAAAAAGTGCCGATTACGGATAATGTGTATCAATACGCTGTGAATCTGGTAACTATGACACGCCCCAATACCGAAAAAGCACACCCGTGGACCAATCAGTACCTCACTTGGGGAGCGGGACCGCGCGCTTCGCAATTTCTAATTATCGGTGCTAGGACCCATGCGGTTTTGCACGGAAAGTATTCGCCTGATATTGAAGACGTAAAAGCAGTAGCTCACAATATATTGCGTCATAGAATCATCAAAAATTACAAAGCGGAAGCCGAAGGGATTTCCGTGGCGGATATTATCGACGAATTGCTCAAAGCATAGTCTCGTCACCAATTCGTATACTATGGACGTACAAGAGAATAAAGGTAAATGGAAACTCGCACTCTATCTTTCAGCCTTTATAGCGTTCATTATTGTTATTTATTATTCTAACCTGCTGGTTTCCAATATTGCCAAAGAAGAACGCAACCGTGTTCGTATTTGGGCCGATGGTATTTCCTATAAAGCGGAACTGGTGAATTACACGGAAAAATTCTTCAATCGTATTCGGGAAGAGGAACGAAAGAGGGCGTCGATTTTTGCGCAGGCTATCCTTAAATTAGATCAGGCTTCGTTGGATGATGATCTTACATTCTACGGCTCAATTATCGAATTTAATTCCACAATCCCGTGTGTTGTGGTTAGTAATAGCGGAGAGATTATTTGGGCCGTCAATGTGGAACCGGAGATTTCCCGGAAGCAGTATATCTGGCAAGTCGAAGATTATCGAAATAATTTCGACAGTATTTCGATTTCGTACGATCGCAATATGACAAATACCGTGTTCTATAAAGAGTCGAAAATATACACCGAATTGCGCTCGGTACTGAATGATTTGATACAATCTTTTTTTCAAGAGATTGTGATTAACTCCGCTTCTGTTCCGGTGATTGTCACGGATGAGAATGAAACGTATGTGGTTGAATATGGGAATATTGATTCCTTAATTGTCTGCAATCCGGCGAGATTGGCAGAGCAGATAGCACGGATGAAGGATGAAAACGCACCCATCAAAATCGAATTGCCCAATCTCGGAACTTGCTATGTTTTTTATCAGGAATCATCCGTGTTGAAACAGTTAAGGCTTTTTCCATTCCTGCTTTTTTTTATTGTGGTGATCTTTGCAGGTGTGGCATATATGCTTTTTAGTTTGGCGAGAAAATCGGAGCAAAATCGTGTTTGGGTGGGCATGTCGAAAGAGACGGCGCACCAACTGGGTACTCCTATTTCGTCGTTGATGGCATGGACGGAATTACTGAAAGAACAAAACGTGGATCCCACACTCATCAAAGAGATGGATAAGGATGTGCATCGCTTGGAGACTATAGCCCAGCGTTTCTCCAAAATCGGTTCGCTTCCGGAATTAGTAGAAGAGAATTTGATCGAGGTAATAGAAAGTTTTTTAAGTTATCTGCAAACTCGTGTTTCAAAAAAGATATCATTGGAATTTATCAAGCCTCAAAACAGCAATATACTTATTCCGATGAACCGCTACCTGTTTGAATGGGTGGTCGAAAACTTAGTGAAAAATGCCATTGACGCGATGGATGGAGAAGGGGTGATTTTTGTGGAATTAACAGCGGAACAGAAGGTGATCCATATTGATATTCGTGATTGTGGTAAAGGCATCTCCTCACAAAAACAGAAGCAGATTTTCCAACCCGGATACACTTCAAAGAAGAGAGGCTGGGGTCTAGGTCTCACGTTGGCTCGCCGTATTATCAACGAGTATCATGGCGGTAAGCTTTTTGTCAAATCATCCTCAGTTAATGTGGGAACGGTGATGAGGATCACGATGAACAAGTGATTTATTATTTGTCGTCTGTCTTTACCGAAAACCGGAGTATTTCCCTTTTCCTTTCTAACAGGACTAATGTTTTTCCATCTGTCCAGTAGTGCGAAATATCGCTTTTGAGGGCAGAGGAAAATTTTTTCTCCAATGCCATATCGGAGCAGAGCATCTTGGTAGAACCGGCATACGAGAGGTCTACCTTCTTCTTGTTTATCATCAGATATGAACCGAAAAAACTGTTGCAACTGAGATTGCCGTAAATTCTTCCGTTGGTGTCGAAAACGATGAATGGAACTTTCGAGTACAGAGAGTCGATGGGAATTCCCTCTATGTCAGTGAGAAACCACTCTTGGCCATTGAACGGGTTTAGTTGTTGTTTAGATTTCGACGGTTTTCCCGCACTGCATAAAACCACAATGGCGATGAGGAAAAATGCGGGATATAAAAATGATGCTTTATAGAATTTCAGTGTTTTCATCGATCTGTTTATTGATTTCGTCAATGTAGTTTAAGATTTCGTCTCTGCCGATATTTTTATGAGCGGAGGTAATGAAAAATGGAGGGAGCTCTTCCCAATACTCTAGCATTTTGTCTGAAAAATTCTTCACATTCTCCTGTAATTTCATTTTGGAGATCTTGTCTGTTTTAGTGAAGATGATAGAAAAGGGAATGCCTAATTCTCCGAGATTATTAACAAATTCTATATCATTGTTTTGTGGTTCTATACGGGCGTCAACCAAAACAAAAACGGCTTGTAAGTTTTTGCGGTTCACAAAATAGTCCTCAATCATCCGTATCCACATCTCACGCATAGTTTTCGAGATGGTGGCATAACCGTATCCCGGTAAATCAACCAAATACCATTTGTTATTGACGATAAAATGGTTGATAGTCTGTGTCTTGCCCGGCTTAGATGAAGTTTTGGCTAAGGATTTATTATTGCCTAACAT
>JAJDJJ010000004.1 GCA_030267125.1 Bacteroidales bacterium OttesenSCG-928-B11 | reverse complement strand
GGTCTCCATTTTAGCGAGTCGGAAATGGCGGCATTACGGGAAAAGGGTATTGTTTGCGATTATGTCACCTTGCACGTCGGTGCAGGCACTTTCAAGCCCGTAAGCAGCGACAGGGTGGGGGAGCATTTTATGCATCAGGAACAGATCATCATCGAAAAACGATTGGTCGATCTGCTGCGTAATAATGGCGGCAAAAAGACTGTCGCCGTAGGCACAACAGTTGCCCGTACCCTCGAATCACTCTTCATCATAGGCGCTAAATTGCGATTGGGAATGCCTGATCCTTTTCACGTAGAACAGTGGGAGTATTATAATAATGAAGCGATTAGAGGAATGTCGTCGCAGGAGTCTTTGGCGGCGTTGTCTGATTATTTAGAGCGGGAGAAAATCAACCATTTTGCAGGAAGTACGCAGCTGATGATCACACCGGCATATAATCTGAAAATTGTCAAAGGTATTATCACCAATTTCCACCAGCCTAAAAGCACCCTTTTGTTGTTAATTAGCGCCATTTTAGGTGATGAATGGCGAAAAGTCTATAACCATGCCCTCTCCCATGGCTATCGTTTTTTGAGCTATGGAGATGGAAATCTGTATCTTTAGCAATTTGAACTAATTTTTTCCCTACCTTTGTTTCTGCGAAAAAAATAAAATCAAAATCATGAGCAGTACAAAAAGAAACGAGCGTAAAGCAGTGGTTTACACCACGAAAGCGAAATGCCGGGATTGTTACCGTTGTGTACGGGTTTGTCCGGTGAACGCTATTAAGATGGAAAACGGGCAGGCACAGGTAGTTGCCGCAAATTGCATCGCCTGCGGAACCTGTATCACCGAATGCCCGCAACATGCCAAAACCTACACCACCGATTACGGGAAAGTGCTGCAGATGTTAGAGGGGAATTATACGCTGATCGTGAGTTTGGCGCCCTCGTTTGCCGGGTATTATACGGAATGGGAACAGAAACGTTTGCCGTCGGCATTGCGTTCGTTGGGATTTCATTACATCACGGAGACTGCCGCTGCCGCTTGGGATAGCGCTATAGCATCCGCACAATACATTAAAGATAATAAACAGCAGCATCATATCTGTACCGCTTGTCCGGCCGTGGTGAATTATATTAATATTTATGCGCCGCAATACGCCCCGTTTTTGACGCCCATATCTTCGCCCATGATTGCCCATGCTAAATTGATGAAGGAAGAGCATCCTAAGGCGAAATTCGTCTTTATAGGGCCGTGCGTTGCGAAAAAGGATGAGTCGCTTCAACCGGAAAATGAAGGCTTGGTGGATGCCGTGCTCACTTTCGAGGAGCTGAACCAGTTGATGAAACTCAAGGGTGTGATGCTCGATGAACTGGAGGAAAGTAAATTCGACCAGGAAGCAAAAGGTTTTGCCCGTCTTTTTCCATTGGAGGGAGGTATGTTACGCACGGCAAATTTTCCGACTTATTTGTTAGACAACCGAGTGGTTGCGGTGAGCGGGTTCGATGAGGTGCAGCAGGTGTTGGCTTCGCTGAAAAAAGACGCTCCGACAAAACTCGTCATAGAACCGCTTTTCTGTCACCACGGGTGTATCAACGGACCGGTGGCTAACAGGGAGGAAAATGTGTATAATAAGCGATTGCGAGTGCTGGATTATGCGGAGAAAAACCAGGGTAAACGAGGTGACGAAGAGGCCGTGGACCGCCCGTTGTTGGAAACCGCTTACCATGTGATGCCGTTTGCTCCCGCAAAACATACGGAGGCAGAAATCAAAAGCGTGCTGGAAGCCACCGGCAAACATTCGCCCGAAGATGAATTGAACTGTTCCGCTTGCGGCTACGTCTCGTGCAGGGAGAAAGCAATTGCCGTGCTGGATGGGTTCGCCGAAATAGATATGTGTATGCCTTTCATCCGCCGGACTACCGAACAGAAGTTTGACATGCTTATCAAACACGACCCTAACGGTATTGTATCGCTGAACGGCAGATTGGAAAAAATATCTCTTATCTGATGGATCCCGACTTTTTCGAAAAGGCAGTCACAAGCGGGCAGACGATCATGCGCGAAACGATGGCTTTCCCACATTACAATATGACCTCCCATGTTATTGTCTATCCTATTCCGGATCAAGATCAATTTGTGGGTATCTTTATGGATATCACTGCCTTTAGTGTCAACCGAGAGAGATTGTCCGATATCAAGTCGGAGACGATGCAGAAAGCGCAGGAACTGTTGGATCATCAAATCACGATGGCGCAAGATTTGGCGCGCTTCCTTGGCGAACATACGGCCAAAGAGGAGTACCTGTTAAACAGGTTGATTGATCTAACCAAGCAATAATTTGTTAAAAAATAAAGATTATGTATATCCATACTGATGTTTTCGCATTTCAATCCCCAAAGAAATTGAATCAACCTTGTGGGGATGCTTACGGTGTTTTCCGTGATTTGAATGCCACGACAATTGTGCTGGCCGATGGCTTGGGCTCAGGCGTAAAAGCACACATTGCGGCAACAATGTGCGTGTCGCGTATCAAAGGACTGGTTGGCGAAGGTGCAAGTATACGCGAAGTGTTCAAGTCGGTGACTCAAACCATGGATAAGGCGTGGGGGTCGGGCGACCCGTTTGCGGTCTTCACCGTGGCGCGTATCCTGAATACCGGGCAGGCTACAATTCTGAGTTATGAAATGCCTCCTCCGATTTTAGTCAATCCTGTTTATGCGCAAATCTTGAAAGATCGCGTTTATACCCAGAAAAAAGCGATCATCCATGAATCTTCCTGTGTGTTATCTAAGGATGAAGGTATTCTGTTGATGTCGGATGGTATTACGCAGGCCGGCATTGGCGGGAAATTCCTGTATGGTTGGGAGTCGGAAGGCGTTCAGCACTATGTGGAGTCGAAGCTGAACGGCGATCGGGTGGATGGCGAAGAACTAGTCGCGCAGGTGCATGCGAAAGGACGTTCCTATTGGCCTGTCGGAAAAGGAGATGATTGTTCCGTGGTGCTGGGTATGAATCGGCGCGGTGTAATTGTCAATTTAGTATGCGGGCCTCCGCAATCTCCCGATCGAGACAGTGAGTTCGCTCACTCATTCCTGCGCTCGGAAGGAATACATATTGTCTGTGGTGGTACCACGGCCAAGATTATCGCCAATGCCGCCCATAAAAAATTAGATGTGAAGGAGTCAGACAGTCCTGTTACCCCGCCGGCATATAAAATCGATGGTTTTGAGATGGTTACCGAAGGTGTTGTTACTCTTAACCAAGTCTACCACCTTATGGACGAAGGAATCAGCGACCTGCCGATGGACAATGTGGCGGGCGAGCTGGCGTGGTATCTTCGTATGGCTGACCGAATCAATATTTGGGAAGGAACGGCCTCCAATATCGGGCACGGTCAAATTGAATTTAAACTGCAAGGTATCTTCAATCGCACACAAATTCTCAAGGAGTTAGCAGACAAGTTGCAGGAGCAGGGAAAACTGATTGTGCATGAAAAATGGTGAGGATAATTTTTTGCTATTTTTGCCGTTCTTTTTGCCAATAAATACAATCTATGAAAAGAACACTATTTTTGAGGACGGCGATCATTGCGATATTCTCATTATCCTTTATTTCCCTAAAAGCGCAACACGATTTTGAGATAGCCAAAAACGTGGATATTTTCATCTCGGTGATGAAGGAGCTGAATAGCAAATATGCCGAGGATATTTCTCCCACCGACTTGACTAAGACGGCTGTCGATGCCATGCTGAAGAGCTTGGATCCCTATACCATTTATTATCCTGAATCGCAGATCGAGGATTTCCGGCTTATGACTACCGGACAATATGGCGGGATAGGCAGTGTTATCCAGCCTCATGGCGACAACGTGGTGATTTCCGAAATTTTTGAAGGTTCCCCGGCCGCAGAGGCAGGATTATTGGCTGGTGATATCATACTGAAAATCAATAACCAGTCTACTGCTGATAAAACGTCCGATGACGTGAGTACAATTCTTAAAGGTGAACCCGGAAGCACACTCTCGATTGAAATTAAACGACCTGCAACCGGAAAGACACAAACTTTCCAGGTTACCCGACGAGAGATAAAATTGCCGAATATCCCGTATTATGGGATTATTGGCGATAATACCGGGTATATCAAGTTAGACCAATTTACCGAAAAAGCCGGTAGTGAGGTGATCGCGGCATTCAAGGAGCTTAAGGAAAAAGGAATGCAGTATCTGGTTTTGGATTTGCGGAACAACGGTGGGGGCTTGCTGCATGAGGCGGTAAACATTATGAATATATTTGTGGATCAGGGCGTTGTTATCGCATCGACTAAAGGCAAGATTCCCGAGCAAACGAACACCTTCCGAACGAGAAATCCTGTCATCGATAAGAATATACCGGTTGTGGTGTTGGTAAACGAGCACAGCGCATCGGCATCTGAGATCGTTTCCGGTGCGTTTCAAGATCTGGACCGCGGTGTGGTCATGGGAAAGAAGACATTCGGGAAAGGGTTGGTGCAGAACATTGTGCCTTTGAGTTATAATACATCCCTGAAGATCACGGTGTCTAAGTATTACATTCCCAGTGGGCGTTGCGTGCAGAATATCGATTATTTCACAAAAGATACATTAACCGGTTCCATTGAAATTCCCGATTCTTTGGCTACACCGTATAAGACGAAAAACGGACGTACCGTTTATGACAAGGGTGGTATTGAACCCGATGTGAAAACCCCCGAATTGCAACCAAGCAATATCCTGGTTTCGTTAGTGCTCAATAACCTGATCTTTGATTTTGCGAACCAATACCATGGCAAACATGAAACCATCGTAGCCCCACAGCAATTTAAAGTGGATGATGCGTTATACAGCGAATTTCTTCATTTTCTGAAAGATAAGGAGTATGATTATACATCGCAATCGGAATATATACTGGAGGAATTGAAAGAGATCGCGGAGGAAGAGAAGTACTATGAAACGTTGGAACCGCTCTACAAAGAGATGTTGGCGAAAATTGATGCCGAAAAGGAAAAAGAGCTGTTGAAGTTTAAACAAGAGATATCCGAATACTTGTCATCCGAGATTGTCGTGCGCTACTATTATAATAAAGGACGCATCATTAATATGTTGTCATACGATCCGGATATTATTGAAGCGAAAAAAGTGTTGCATGATAGTGCCAGATATAAAAAAATATTGTCGGGTAAAAAATAGGGGATTTGAAAAGAGATAACATCCATCATTATATCTATTTGGCGAGTTTGTCCTTGTTGGCTTTTGCCACGCCGCTCTCCAATTTTATGCTGAGTATTGGCGGTATATTGATTTGTGCAAATTGGATTTTTTCAGGTAATTGGCAGTTGAAATGGCAACGCTTGAAGGAACAACCTGCCGCAATTTGGCTCTCCCTCTTTTTCTTTTTATGCGCCATCCCATTGGCGTATGCCGCGCATTTGGATGTCGGTTTTGCGAACTTGTTGAATAAGCTGCCGTTCCTCTACGCACCTATCATTCTGGCAACTTCGGATCCGCTGTCGGGGAAAGAGCAACGGGCGATTGCAAATAGTTTTATCATTGGTGTTTTTATCGGAACGGCCGCCTCCTATATACACTACTTCACGCAACCGATAAAGGATATTCGAGAGATATCGGTTTTCATTTCTCACATTCGTTTCAGCCTTTGCTTGGATCTGGCCATCTGTTTTGCCATTTACATGGGAATAAAAGTTAAATCGTACCCTTTATCACTTCGAGTCGGTTATTTGACTTTGTCAGCTTGGTTTGGAACTTATCTGTTTTTTGCGCAAACACTTACCGGTATCGTATTGCTTTTTCTTTTACTTCTTTTCGCATTTTTCTATCTTTTGAAATCAAGGCAAGTGGTTGGGCGTAAGTTGGTTTCGGTGGTTTGCGTTTCCGTGATTCTTATATTCGCCACCTATTGTTTCACCGTCATCAAAAGTTACTATACACCCACAGATGATGAAACGAAAATAGAGAGCCACACTGCAAATGGAAACCCATACGAAAACGACACCTCTTCCATCGTAGAGAGTGGGCATAAAATCAATATGTACGTCTGTAAAAAAGAGTTGCAAGAGACTTGGGGGCAAATTAGCAATGTGCCTTACGACGAGATGGTTGAAGCAACAGCCATTCGCTACCTGAACTCGAAAGGAATGCGGAAAGATGCAGCTGCGTTAGCTTCGTTGTCGCAACAAGATATTGACAATATCGAAAAGGGAGTCGCCAATGTAGATTACATAAACGGATTTGGAATAAAACGGTCGCTCTATCCGATTTTGTTTAGTATCTCGCTGTATAATCACTATGGAATGATGCAATACTCCACTGTTTTTCAGCGATTTGAATTGTGGAAGGCGGGGTGTGCGGTTTGCAAAAAACACTTCTGGTTTGGTGTGGGGCTCGGCGACCACAAGCCCGCCATAGACCAACAATTGGATGAAAACCAATCGGCTTTGAACTACAAACGCAACATGGGAGCGCATAATCAGTTTATTACATATTGCCTCATCGGCGGTGTCTTTTTACTGCTCTACTTCCTTGTTGTTTTATTTATCCCTTTTTTTACACAAAAAAACAGCAGGAATTTTTTGTATATGCTCTTTTTTATCATCGTTTTCTGTTCATTATTTATGGAAGACACGCTGGAATCGCAAGTAGGAATTTCATTGTATGCCATCTTCAATGCCTTTTTGTTATTTGTATATAAAAAAGAACAATTTGAAGATAGTAGTGTTGTAATCACAGAACAATCTAATACGGAAAACGATGAAAACCATAAGCCGGAATATTGAATTTGAAGTTTTTGAAAACCCTTCCGAGTTGCCGGATGCGGTTCGGGTATTAGTGGAAACGGCTGTTGATGCCGCCCGCAATGCCTATTCCCCTTATTCCAAATTTAAGGTGGGCGCGGCGATCGAATTAAAAGACGGCACTGTCGTGACGGGCAACAACCAAGAGAATGCCGCCTATCCTTCGGGGTTATGCGCCGAACGGACGGCCGCGTTCTATGCTTCAGCCCACTATCCAGAACAACCCTTCCAACGGATAGCTATCACCTCCATCAGCAACGACATTCCTTCCGATAAGCCTGTGACACCTTGCGGTGCTTGCCGACAAGCTCTCCTTGAGTATGAGCAAAAATTCAACGCCGACATTGAAATCTGGCTTGCTGCCGAAAAAGGGCAAATCATCCGGATCAAAAGCGTTAGTGATATGCTGCCGTTTTCGTTTGGAGCAAGTTATTTGGAATAGAAAGTTCGGGAAACCGCAAATGGTTTCAGCCGGCTTATCCCGGAATAAGGCTTTATCATTGGATAATATTGTGTAACAATCCCGAGGCGGTTTGCCATGTTCCGGCTCCTGCCCCGACTATTCTTAATCCATTCGGATAGAAATCGCTGTATATGACAATTACGCAATCCGTCCCGGTAGAGCTGGTGAAAGGATGAGACAGGTCGAATTTGCCAACTCCTACTTGGGTGATATTTTCGGCTATATCTACACCGAAAGCGATTCGCTTTTTGTCGTTTGCCGCTTTGATATAGAGCTGGCGGAAATAATTTTCCATCTTTTCCATTGCGTTATAAAATTCATCGACCGATCCGTTAAGTAACCGCTCAGGTAGGAAAGGAGTCATTTGTATGTCTTTCATTTCCGCTTCCAATCCAAGTTCGCGAACCAAGATGAGCGCTTTGCGTTGCAAGTCCAGCCCGCAAAGGTCGGTGCGGGGATCCGGTTCAGTATACCCTAGATTTTGCGCCTCCCGGACAATCGAGGCGAAGGAAGAAGAGCCATCGTATTTACTGAAGATATAATTCAGCGAACCGGAAAGAGTCGCCTCTATTCGATTGATGTTATCCCCGCTGTTTAGTATCTGCTTTATTGTGGAAATGACAGGAAGCCCAGCTCCAACATTGGTTTCATAGCGGAAGAAAACATCGTTTTGTTTGGCCTCGCAATGAATGCTTTTGTAAAAATCCATATCGGACGAATTGGCTATCTTGTTACAAGTCACGATATTTATCTTCCTGGATAATATATCGCGGTACAAAGCAGATACTTCGAAACTAGAGGTGCAATCGACAAAAACGCTATTTTTTAATCCCAAAGAGGATATTTTCTCTACAAAAGCTGCCGGATCGTTTCGAGCCTCTTTTTTAGAGAAGGAAGAGATCCCCTTGATCGTCTCTATGTCAAGTCCTGTCGGATTGATTATTGTTTTTTTACTATTGCATATTCCGATGATATTTAATGAAAGATTCATCTCTATTTCAATTACTTTTCGACGGCGATGAATTACCTCGACCAAGCTTTTCCCAACATTGCCATAACCGGCAATGAATAAATTGATATGATTAACCGGCTTAACAAAAAATTCGCCGTGTATCGCCCTGATGGCTTCTTCAAAATCGGCGGAAGCTACCACCGTGGATACGTTTTTTTCCGACGATCCATTAGCTATGGCTCGTATATTGATGCCGCGTCCGCCGGTAGCCTCGAACATTCTTGCCGCTGTTCCCGACTGATTCGCCATATCATTTCCCACTAAGCTGATAATGGCGTAGCCTGTTTCTACTTTAAGCGGCTCAACTGTTTTTTGAGATATTTCATAAGCGAAAACCTCATCGGCCACTTCTTTGGCTTTTTGCCCATCCTCTTCTGCTATGGCGATCAACATGGTGTGCACAGACGAGGCTTGCGTAATCAGGATGATGTCAATGTTGTTGCGGGCAAGCACATCAAATAGGCGACTGGAATATCCCGGTGCGCCGATCATCCCGTTCCCCTCCATAGAGAGCAAGGCGATCCGTTTGGTTCCCGACAATCCTTTTATCCGGTTTGAGGCCTCCGGTGGGTTCTTTTCTATACGCGTGCCGGCGTTATTGGGGGCAAATGTGTTCTTAACCAAGATGGGGATATTGCTTCTTACTGCAGGTTGTATGGTAGATGGGAAAATTACCTTAGCGCCGAAGTGGGAGAGTTCCAAGGCTTCTTTGTAAGAGATATGGCTGATAGTGCGGGCATCGGGAACGATGCGCGGGTCGGCGGTCATCATGCCGTCCACATCCGTCCAAATCTCCAATATGCGCGCTTCTATCGCCGATGCTATGATCGCTGCGGTGTAGTCGGAGCCACCCCTCCCCAGAGTAGTCGTCGCCCCGGATTCATTCGCGGCAATGAACCCCGGCGCAATATACAATCTTGTGGTTTTTTCTTTTAACGCGGCTTGCACGTTATGGATGGTCGTTTCCATGTCCACCGTGTTTTTTCCTCGTTTCCACGCCGTCCGTATGATTTGACGCGTATCGATCCATTTGCATTGTACTCCCGAGGAGCGGAATTTTTCAACCAATATGGCGGTAGAGAATAATTCTCCAAAACTGACGATTCTGTCGCAGACCGAAAGGCTTAATTCACGGAGATGGTACACGCTCTGCACGGATAATGCCAGCTCCTCAAATAAATTTCCGATACTTTCTCCCGCTGATTTTCTGAAATCAGTGGGAATGATGGAGGAGATGATGGATAAGTGCTTCTCTTTGAGTGAGGATAACGCCTCTTGGTAAAGAATGTCTCCTTGCGCTGCCTGTTTGGCAATTTCTGTAAGCGTATCGGTGCATCCGTTTATAGCTGAAGCAACCACTACCGTGCGGTCCTTCTTTGTGGCTTTGTTTACGATGTTTATGACTTTGTTTATGCTTTCGGCTCCTCCAACCGAGGAGCCTCCGAATTTCAATACTTGCATCTTGTTATAAATTAAAATGTTTAGTTATGTGATTTTTTATTTGTTCGGCCTCCAGCAGGAAGCCGTCATGCCCATACAAGGAATCAATTAGCTCGTAATTTGCGTTGGGAATGTGGCGGGCTAAATATTCTACTTCCGATGCGGGAAATAAAACATCGCCGGAGACGGCTATGCAAAGTGTCTTTGCTTTCACCTTCGCAAGGGCTTCCTCCACTCCTCCACGCCCGCGCCCGACATTGTGCGTGTCTAGACTCTGCGTGAGGTGATAGTAACTGTAGGCGTTAAATCGATTGGCGAGCTTTTCCCCTTGGTAACGTTGGTAAGTTAATGCCCTGTTGGCCATGAAGCAATCCGGGCTTTCTTCGTTCTGAGTGCGTTCGTAACCTTCATGAGAACGGTAGGACAATAGGGCAATCGACCGCGCGCACGCTAACCCTTTGCTCCCGGCATTGCCGGGAGCTTGTTCATCGAATGTAGGATCAGTGCGTAAAGCCATGCGTTGCGATTCGTTGAAAGCGCTTCCCCAAGGACTTATCCGGGCATTGCAAGCCAATAGGCATAGATTTTTTATGCTATCGGGATTTGACACTGCCCATTCAATAGCTTGGAAACCGCCGCTGGAACCGCCGACAAGCAGGTTGATCCGGTCGATATTCAAATGCCTTGCCAGCAGTTCGTGAGCCCGCACCATGTCGCGTACGGAGATGGTTGGGAATCCAAGCAGATAAGGAGTTCCTGTTTTCGGATTGATAGACTGCGGGCCGGTTGACCCATAGCACGAGGCTAAGATATTGGCGCAAACAACAAAATGCTTTTCCGTGTCGAATAATTTTCCTCTGCCCACTAACTCCGGCCACCACTCCGATGGATCGGAGTTGGCTGTAAGAGCGTGACATAGCCATATTACGTTCTTGTTTTTCGGAGAATCACTCGAGGTATGATAGCAAATTTCTATTTCGGGGAGATATTCTCCGCTTTCGAGTGGGAAATTTTCTTTCAAACAGATGCTTTTCTTTTTCATACGTATTATATCCTATTTAATGCGTTATTCAAATCGGTTTTCAGATCGTCAATGTGTTCTATCCCGACCGCTAAGCGTAAAGTGCCTGCTCCGATTCCGGCAGCGGCAAGAGCCTCATCGCTCAGTTGGCCATGCGTTGTGCTTGCCGGGTGCGCAATCAGTGTCTTATTGTCGCCCACATTGACTAGGTGGGTGATCAATTCCAAATCTTCCACAACTTTGGAAGTGGCTTTTTTATCGCCTTTTACTGTGAAAGTAAGCACGCCGCCAAATCCATTTTTTAGATATTTTTTGGCATTCGCATAATTAGGGCTGGTTTTGAGTCCGGGGTAGTTGACCGATTCTACTTTGGGGTGAACGGAAAGCCATTTTGCCAGCTCCAGGGTGTTGTCCATCATTCGTTCCATCCGGAGCGAAAGAGTTTCCACACCTTGCAGCAGCAAAAAAGCATTCGCAGGGCTTAGGCAGCATCCCCAGTCGCGTAGACCCAATGTACGCGCTCTGACCGCAAAGGCTGCCCGAGCGAATTTTTTCCAAAAAACGAGTCCGTTATAAGAATCGCACGGTTCGGTGAAACTGGGGAATTTCCCGTTGCCCCAATCGAAATTGCCCCCATCTACAATCACTCCGGCGATAGCGTTCCCATGTCCTCCAATCCATTTGGTGGCGGCGTGGGTGACAATATTCGCACCATGCTCGAAGGGGCGGAATAGGTAGCCGCTTGCCCCGAAAGTATTGTCTACGACAAGTGGGATGTTGTATTTGGTCGCAAGTTCCGAAAGAGCGTCGAAATCGGGGATGTAGAAATCTGAATTGCCGATACTCTCTACGAAGATCGCTTTAGTACGCTCGTCGATCAAGCGTTCATAATCCTCGACTCCTCGCCCTTGTACGAACCGGAAAGTAAGTCCGAGGTTTTGATAACTTACTCTAAACTGATTATATGTTCCGCCATACAAAGATGCTGAAGTGACGATGTTGTCGCCTTGTCCGGCTATATTTTGGAATGTTAAAAATTGCGATGCTTGACCGGAGGATACGGCTACGGCTGCCACTCCTCCCTCTAAAGCGGCAATACGTTTTTCAAACACATCCGTCGTCGGGTTGGAAAGCCGCGTATAGATATGGCCCTCCACATCCAATTGGAAGAGGTCTGCGGCGTGTTGAGTACTGTTGAATAGATATGCCGCGGTTTGATGAATGGGGGTGGCGCATGCGCCAAACTGGTCGCGGAAACGACCGGCGTGGACCTGTAAGGTCTCGAAATTAAGAAATTCAGACATGATAATAATGATTTTAAAATTTGGAAATAATGATTAACGAAAAAAAGGTCTTCTTAGACCAGCCTCTACGTAGGAGGCTACGAATAAAATAAATGCATCTTGCGATGCATTCGCATACACATTTCCATTAGAGAAACCATGCACACAGAAACAACGGAGTTGTTGCCCGTAATAGAAATCAGAAGATTATGTGTGCTTGTCTTTATCATCGCGGCAAAAATAAAACTTTCTTTAATATAACAATGGCTTTATCTGCAAATGCGTTAAACTTTCTGGAAAATTATCTTCGAGCGAGGATTTTTCAGCCCTTATCCCGCGTGGTTCGCTCCGACAAGTTGGTGCCTTTTGGAAATTTAAATGCGATTGCTTAGGATAAGTGATCAATGATTAATTTTTAATCGCTATTTTTGCCGCTGTGAATATAAAACAGAAAACGATATGAAGAGAATCCTTATTATTGGGGCCAGTGGTCAGATTGGCTCGGAGTTAACGCCTTATTTACGTAAGATATATGGTTCGGATAATGTTATTGCCAGTGATTGTTCTTTCCCATTAAAGGGAGCGTTGTCGGAAGGTGGTCCGTCGTGCAAAATTGATGCGACCAATGCGCGGGATGTGGCAGATGCGGTGAAAAAATATGATATTGACACCATTTTCAATTTGGCGGCGATCTTGTCGGCCAAGGCGGAAGCTAATCCTATGTTGGGTTGGAATATTGGTGTGGGCGCATTGCTGAACTGTTTGGAGGTGGCTCGCGAGTATAAAACCGCTCTGTTCACACCCAGTTCCATCGGTGCCTTTGGTCCGGAAACCCCGCGGTTGAATACCCCGCAAGATACCATCCAGCGTCCCAAAACAATTTACGGCGTGACGAAAGTTACCGGCGAACTGATCAGTGATTATTATTTCCAACGTTTTGGCGTGGACACGCGGTCGGTACGTTATCCGGGTATCATCTCCAATGTTACGTTGCCTGGTGGTGGTACAACAGACTATGCTGTTGAGATTTATTATGCCGCAGTGAAAGGGGAAGCTTTTGGGTGTCCGTTGAAAGCGGGAACTTTCTTGGATATGATGTATATGCCCGACGCATTGGACGCGGTGGTGCAGCTGATGGAGGCCGATCCTGCCAAGTTAAAACACCGCAACGCTTTCAATATAGCATCAATGAGCTTCGAGCCCGAAATGATTTATGCGGAAATAAAAAAACATTATCCGGATTTCGTAATGGAGTACAAAAAGGATGAGGTGAGACAGCAAATTGCCGATTCTTGGCCCGATTCCATGGACGATTCCGCCGCGCGGGAAGAGTGGGGCTGGAATCCGAAATATAATTTGGAAAGCATGACAACCGACATGATTGCTGTGCTGAAGGAAAAACTAAGCGAAAAATAGTGAATTAATAACGTAATAATATAATTGTATGTATAGTAAGTTTCAAGCACATCTGCAAAAAGAACTAATCGAGATTGAAAATGCCGGTTTATATAAAAATGAACGAATCATCGTTTCTCCGCAAGGAGGTGAGATTACGTTGGCGAATGGCAACAAAGTGTTGAATTTTTGTGCCAATAACTATTTGGGTTTGGCCAATAATCCGCAATTGATAGCCGCGGCAAAAGAGGCGTTAGACACGCATGGCTACGGTATGGCATCCGTGCGTTTCATCTGCGGCTGTTCGGATTTGCATAAACAATTGGAACAAAAGATCGCCGAATTTTTCGGCACGGAAGACACTATCCTTTATGCCGCGTGCTTCGATGCTAACGGCGGTGTTTTCGAACCTCTTTTGAGCGAGGAAGACGCGATCATTTCCGATGCGTTGAATCATGCCTCTATTATTGATGGCGTGCGTTTGTGCAAGGCGGTGCGTTATCGCTATGCCAATGCGGACATGGCGGATTTGGAAAAACAACTCCAAGCAGCCCAAGCGCAACGTTTCAGACTGATTGTCACGGATGGTGTATTCTCGATGGATGGTAATGTGGCTCCATTGGATAAAATTTTAGAGCTAGCCGAAAAATATGACGCCATGGTGATGGTGGACGAGTCGCATTCGGCAGGTGTCGTGGGACGTACAGGTCGCGGTGTCACAGAGCTTTATAATGCGAAAAGCAAAGTGGAAATTATTACCGGAACATTAGGGAAAGCTTTTGGTGGCGCAATCGGAGGCTTTACGACCGGAAAAAGAGAAATTATCGATTTGCTACGCCAGCGTTCCAGACCCTATCTTTTCTCCAATTCGATCCCGCCAATGGTGGCTGCTGCCGGTGTGAAAATGGTGGAAATGATGTCGGAAACGAACGAATTGCAAGATAAATTGCATGATAATACAGCTTATTTCATTGAAAAAATGAAGGCTGTCGGATTCGATATAAAACCTACTCAATCAGCTATTTGTGCTGTAATGTTGTATGATGCGAAACTCTCGCAAGTGATGGCAGCCAAGTTGCAGGAAGAAGGAATATATGTGACCGGCTTCTATTATCCTGTGGTACCTAAAGATCAGGCACGTATAAGGGTTCAGATCTCTGCGGCGCATGAAACAGCGCATTTGGATAAATGTATCGCGGCATTTACAAAAGTGGGAAAAGAGTTGGGCGTTGTTAAATAATTGAAAGAAACAGTCTTTACAGAGATTTTTTTGTAAAACATAGATTTAGAATAAAATAAATGTGTATTTTTGCACCGACTTTTTAGGGTTTCCTGAAAGAGTGCAGATGTTTAACCTTTTAAATTAAAAAAAATTATGACAAAAGCTGAAATCGTAAATGAAATTTCGAACAAAACCGGTTTTGATAAAAATGCTGTTCAAACTGTAGTTGAAGCGTTTATGACCACTGTGAAAAATTCATTGTCAAAAAATGAAAATGTGTATTTGAGAAGTTTTGGTAGCTTCATCGTTAAAGAAAGAGCAGAAAAAACCGCTAGAAATATCTCTAAAAAAACTACAATCGTGATACCCGCACATAAAATCCCTGCATTCAAACCTTGCAAATCTTTCGTTAATCAAGTTAAGAAAATAAAATAATCCTTAATATTTCAACTATGCCAAGTGGAAAAAAAAGAAAAAGACATAAGATGTCTACGCACAAGCGTAAAAAACGCCTAAGAAAAAATAGACATAAGAAGAAATAACGTTTCTTCGTGAATTTATATCATGAAAACTAAATAATGCAAGTCTGTGTTATTTAGTTTTTCATTTTTATAAGATCGGAACATAATATGAGTGAAAGTGAAGTAACAAGAGAACTAATCATAACCTCGCATCCGCATGAGGTTCAGATTGCTCTGTTGGAAGATAAAAGATTGGTGGAGATTCATCGGGAAAAATCTTCCGATCAATTTTCTGTTGGGGATATTTACCTGGGGAAAGTTAAAAAAATAAATCCCGGACTGAATGCCGCATTTATAAGTGTGGGAAGCGAGAAAGACGCGTTTTTGCACTATCTGGATTTGGGTGCACACGTGCAAACCTTGAATGAGTTTGTCAAACAGGCTATAGAGAAAAACAAGCAGAGTATTGCCAACTTTGCCTATCAGCCTGAAATCGAGAAAAATGGGAAGATTGGGAGTGTGCTCTCTTCGGGTCAACAACTATTGGTCCAGATAGCGAAAGAACCTATTTCAACAAAAGGTCCTCGGGTAAGTACCGAAATTTCTTTTGCGGGAAGATACCTGGTGCTTGTTCCATTTATGGATAAAGTGACTGTGTCACAAAAAATTAAAAGTGCGCAAGAACGCAAAAGGCTTAAAAAGATTGTGCAAGGGATTAAGCCGAAAAATTTCGGAATTATTATTCGTACTGTGGCTGAAAATAAGCAGGTGGATGATATTTCCGAAGATTTGCGGCAATTGGTGGAACGCTGGAAGGTGGCTGTGAGTAAGCTGCATAGAGCGGTTCCGCCTACAAAAATAGCAGCCGATCTTGACAAAACGTCTGCCCTTATCCGCGATTTGGTTAATGAATCATTCAACGCGATCTATGTGGACTCGTTATCGTTGTACAATGAGATAAAAACGTACCTCAAGTCGATATCGTTTGATAAGACGAAAATTTTACATCAATATAAGGAAAAGCAACCCATTTTCGAGCATTTTAACGTGGCGTTGCAAATCAAATCATCATTCGGGAAAATCGTTACAGTCAAAAATGGGGTCTATCTTATTATTGAGCATACGGAAGCAATGCACGTGATCGATGTGAACAGTGGGAAACGGGTGAAGTCGAATCTCTCGCAGGAGGAAAATGCAATGGAGGTCAACCTGATCGCCGCCGCCGAGATTGCGCGGCAACTGCGCCTCCGCGACATGGGCGGTATCATAACCATTGACTTCATCGATTTGGCGCAATCAGCCAACCGCACGCAACTGCTGAATAGTATGAAGGAGTTTATGGCGCCCGACAAGGCGCGGCATACCATTTTGCCAGTTAACAAGTTCGGCATTATGCAGATCACCCGCCAGCGCGTGCGCCAAGCCACGATTATCGAAACCGCCGAACTGTGCCCTTCCTGTCAAGGTACCGGAAAAGTAAAGGCAAGCATATTGCTGGAAGAGGAAGTTGACAATACTATTGACTTCCTGATCAAGAAACAGCACGAATCAAAAATCACGATAGTGTTGCACCCTTACCTTTATGCCTATTTTACCAAAGGCCTTTTTTCTAAAAAAATGAAGTGGTATCTGAAATATAAACAATGGATTAAGGTGAAGTCGAACTCGGATTACAATATTTTGGAATATAGATTCTTAAATAGCGAAAATGAGGAGATTGTATTGTGGAAAACACCCCATGTGACCAATTAAGTCATGAAATCCCAGCAAGAGGTTTTGAGTAAGATGATGAGGTTTTGCGCCTATCAAGATCGATCGGAAGGGGAGGTGAGAGACAAAATCGCATCGTTGAAAATGGAGAATGTGGATGAAGAGAAGATCATCCAATACTTAGTCGATGAACGTTTTATCGACGACCAGCGTTTTGCGGAAAATTATGTGCAAAGCAAACTGCGCTTGAAAGGGTGGGGGAGATTGAAGTTGAGGAGTCAACTTTTTCAAAAAGGAATTTCCTCATCTATTGTCAGTCAAGTAATCAGTACGATTTCTGAAAACACATACAAAGATGCTTGTCGAAAGCATATTGAAAAGTGGTTGCGGATGAACAGGATAGAAGACCGTGACTTTACAAAGATATATCGTTTTTTAGAGAGCAAGGGATTTGAAAGAGATTTTATCTTCCGACATTGCGAAGCAATGGTCAAAGAAATAGGTGATGAATCAATAATAAAATAGAAGCAAGATGATATTACAAGACCAGATCAAAGACATGGCTAAAAGGCTCGGTGAGCTAAGGAGGTTCCTTTGACATCGATAAGAAATCAGAAGAGATAAAGGCGAAAGAAGAGATTTCCCATCGGGATGATTTTTGGAACGATTCGAAAACGGCGGAAAAATTGTTAAAAGAGATCAGTTTTATTAAATCCTGGGTAGATGAGTATGATCAAGCGGCAGCCAGTTTTGAAGACCTGTCGATAATGTTCGAATTCCTGCAAGCCGGGGAGGGTGATGAAGGTGAGGTGGACGAGCTTTATCAGAAAAGCTTGAAGAAGATAGAGAAGTTGGAGTTCCGTAATATGATGCGCGAAGAGGAAGACAGACTGGGTGTGATTCTGACCATCAATTCGGGCGCCGGTGGCACCGAAAGTTGCGATTGGGCAGAGATGTTGATGCGTATGTACGTCCGATGGGGGGAACGGAATAAATTCAATATTAAAATATTAGATCAACAAGAGGGCGATGTGGCCGGTGTGAAATCCGCAACAATCGAGTTGGATGGTGCATACGGTTACGGCAACCTGAAAAGTGAAAACGGCGTGCATCGTTTGGTGCGTCTTTCGCCGTTCGATTCTGCCAACCGCAGACATACCTCTTTCGCCTCTGTATATGCCTATCCCATTATCAATGACGATATTGAAATCGTGGTTAATCCGGCAGACATTTCGTGGGATACTTACCGGTCGAGTGGGCCGGGCGGACAGAATGTGAATAAGGTGGAAACAGCGGTGCGTTTGCACCATGCTCCGTCGGGAATTGTGGTAGAGTGTCAAGAGACGCGCTCCCAGCTGCAAAACCGCGAAAAGGCAATGCAGATGTTAAAATCAAGACTCTATCAGATCGAGTTGGAGAAAAAACGGGAAAAGATATCCGAGATTGAAAGTTCAAAAAAGAAGATAGAGTGGGGGTCGCAGATCCGTAGTTATGTGATGCACCCGTATAAGTTGGTCAAAGACCTTCGTACTCAACACGAAACATCCAATGTGAATGCTGTTATGGATGGCGACCTTGATGCGTTTATCAAGGCGTATCTGATGGCGGCAAAATAATATTATAGAATTAAGTCATCCGACATAAAATATATTGCTTCTAAAAAGCGAAAATATTACATGATATTTCGAGAGTGAAGTAAGACCGCTACCAAGTCGGAAAAGAATCAATTCAAGGTTTGTTTTTTGATCGCATCCCGAATGATTAAAATGGCGGGCTTATCAACGGTGAGTTCGATTAAACCGTTGTGTTTGAAGGTGCCGGCTTCGTAGAAAACGATTCCCAGAATGTCGAGTTTCCGATGATACACGGCTTGAATTTTACTGTTATTGGCCAGAATCAGGATATCGTCGAGCGGATTGTCCGTAGCATCTTTCCCTTGCATGTTTGGAATGATAATGTATTGGTAGTCGGCATTCTTCACCTTTTTCCCATGATCTATCCAGAGTGAAAAAACATCCTTGGTTTCGTTTTTGTCCACGGGCGAAATATGGTTCCAGTTGCCGGTTCTCGTTTCGCGGTTAACCACGCACGGCAACGGGGTAGGGAAGAAATAGCCGACCTCGTCATGGAGAACGTAGTCGATGGAGTCCGTGAAGCTGTGCATGCCGTCCATTGTTATTTGTACGGTTTTTCCTTGGCAACCAATTTCAATGTCGCCGTTCAGCAAGCATTGGTTCAGCGTGGTGCGGACATTGCTCTTTATCTTGCTTTTGGATTTTATGCCGGTGCCGAGACAGACAATTTCATCGTCAAAGAAAAACCATGACTTTTTAGCCTCGATCCGGGTCTGTTTGTAGGTGTAGTCGTTTTGGAAATAACAAGTCACGCCGTATGCGCCATCAGAAACACCGCCGGCAAAAGTGGCGGAACCGTTCGGTTTCTTGTTAGTGAATCTCGGAATATTTTCGGGAGTGAGTTGCGGAGCGGTTGTCCCGGGAATTGCCGTCCAATCCCAAACGGGGAAGATATTCTCGTACTCATTGCCTGTCTTGGCGATGCACATCCCGCCGTCAACTAAGAAATATCCCAGCAGGTTTTCATTGTTCACAATCTCGCTGCGCCGCATGCCGACGGTGGCAAACCGCACATCCACTGTGTAGTCGGGACGTTGGTGCAAGGTATAATCCGAGCGCCAGTAGTGGGTGTGTTTTGGGATAATTTGATAGTTTGCGGGTTGTTTGCCTGAAATTCGTTGAATCCCTTTCTCGTATTCATCCGCATATTCGGGGTCTATCTTTTTCATATCTTGCAGCATCGGAATGCTTGCTTGTTGGTTCAATCCATTGTGGCGGGCAATACTCCGTCCCAAGACATTGAAAAGGAAAAGCTTGCCGCGGGTGCAGGGCAAAAAAGTCTCCAACGTGAAATTCCGCAGGATCTCAATCTTTTCTTTGCTAAGGGCATAAGGTGTTCCGTAGAGATATTTAGCAATATTCACAGCGCCCAGTAGCATCACTTTTCCGTAACCGCCAATGTAGAGCTGTGGGCCGTGCTGATGATACGACCAATCTTCTTGAAATCCGGTTCCCGTAGTGATATGGATAGGATGGAATGCTTGGTCGATGCCTTTGGCCAACACGGTTTCGTTGCGGGTGAGCAAGCCGCGGTAGATCCAATGGGTGGCGATGTCCATCTTGTTAGCTCCCTCGTTGGTGCCTCCCTTTTCACTGGGGTCACCACTGTGTTTCACCATCCATTGCAGTAGCGAATCTTCAAGTTCTTTGGGTAGCTGTTGTTCCCCGTTGCGCATGGCCAACATGATGATGCCCAAATTCTGAGGCGTGGACACTCGTTGCCACCACCAATTGTCGCTAACTGGCGACCTGGTATTCCAAAATTCCAGTGATTTAACAATTTGTCGATAGAGAGTGCTGTCTTTGTAAAAGGGACTGTACTCCCGGATATATCCGAAAACAAACCGGTTGACACGGAGAAGATGCGACTGAGGCTCCCAATTCGGTCGGGATTTGTCCCCGTAGTTGATGTCGCTGAATGATCCGTCGATCAAAATAATCGAAAGATAGTAGGTAATCTCTTTTTCCAGTATTTGCACGGAAAGGTTGCTGTGATCCGAGACGACACGTTGTGAAATTACGTTGAAGATATCTTCTTCGCTTCCGGATTGGGCGAAAAGAGCGGGGGAGATGATTGTAAAGAGGAAGGCGAGGTGCAATCTATTCATGGATGTCATTTTTTTCAAACTCCATTTTCTTTTTGTTAAACTCAAAAGCGGCATTCACTACGTTTGCATAAGCTTGGTGTTCGTATACGGGCCAATAGATTGAGTCGTAATACTCTGTGCAAATGATGGTTATGGAATCTTTATTTTGTTTTGCCTCTACGGTAAAGGCTGCGGTAGCCTTGCTCTTATCTGCCTTGTCATATATTTCGTAATTGAAATCGTTCAGGTTAGCGCAAGTGTATCCATCGGGAATGGCAATGGTTATTTCTCTGTAATAATGCTTTTTATATGAAATTTGTACGGGAAGATACCGCTCGCCATCTAACTTGTATTCGCTCTGTTTGCCAATCAAATTCCCGATGTTTAATATGAAACCGTTTGAGGTTTGGGTAGTGAGCGCGGCAGACGTAAAATCAGCTTCCATTACGAATGGTTTAACGCCAACGTCCTGCGAGGCATGATTTTTATAAGTCTCGTTTTTCACCACATTGTTGTCATCATCTAATGCCAAGTAGTGTGTGAGCATCATTTCGTGGCCTTCTGCGGTAAGATTGTCGAAATGGGCTTGAAAGACGGGGTAGGTGTAACCGAAAATTGAACGGTGTATCCGGGCGGTAACGAGTTCTTGTTCAGGATCAATGCTCACTTTCAAACGCAACGAGTCGCCGTTAAGCTCTTTATCCAAAACCGGTAATTGCTTGATGTCGTAAAGATATGTTCGCACGCTTCCCATTGTAGTGGGTTTATAGAAGATGGCGTGCTGTCCTTGCATCTCTTCCGGTAAATAACCCAGCCGTAATGAATTGTCGGTGATAGCCATATATTTGTCGATTTCCGGAAAATAGTACGCGAAAATGTCCAAATTATTCTGGGCATCGAAATCAGGGTCGAAATTGATTCGGGTGCGATCGGAAGTGACTGTGATTTCGTTTGCAATTTCGAAATGATTGAAAAGATGATGATATAATTGCAAGAAAGATAATAAGTTGCCATACTCGTATTTGTGTAATCCTTCAATTGATGATAACATGTCGTAGTAGAGATTTATAATACTGTACTTCTCCTTAACCGCATTTTCAATGGTTCTGATTTTACTCTCTTCACTCATTGATTTATCTATTTTGATAGAAGAAATGATCTTTTTTAACGCTTTTTTATCGTTTTTACTTAGCGTATTATTGCGGTTATAGATGTGCATGCCGTAATCCCTGATAGTGCCGTAACGTTGCCGGCGAACATTGTAGTTGTATGCCAACAGATAATCCACGCATACCAGATTCGGCAATACGAACGACATCGGTTCTTCTTTAACGCCTGTAGTCAAAGGGATGGTAACGGTCGTGTAACGGGTCTTCGTTTTTTCACAGACCGAGTCCACCGGCACTTCATCGGCGTTATAAACGCGAACATCCGCTTTGAGAAAAGAGGGCATAATCAATCGAAAAATAATATTTTTGGACGTATACGCACTTTGTAAAGCGTACCGTCCCGATTCACTCACCTGCTCCATCTTGCGTAGGGAGTAAAATTCAATGATGTCGCCAACTTGCGCTTCACTCAAGATTAATGCTTTGTTTTTCCCCTTCTCTTCCGGTTCATTTTCGTCATCCTCATACTCATCTTCAAACTCATCATCCGGCTCCACTTCTATCATGTCCTTTATTGATAATCGTTGGATTACCTTGCCGTTGCGAATCAATACTCCATCGCAATGCAACAGGTTCTCAAATGAATTTTGCGAGAACTCTAACTTCTGATGATCCTTTATTTTCGCTTCATCATAAATTTTGTGCGCTTCATGTGAACTGTAATACAATTCGAAATCTCCATCGTCATTGAATTTGTATTCCCTTGTCATCGAAATGATTAGGCAGGCAACCCCATCTTTTTTATACAAGGAATCCTCCTCGGCGGTTACCGTGAATATCCGTTCAAATTCCAGCGATCCCTCTTGGGTTAATTGTGCAAAAATTGGAGAGATAATACATAAGCTGAACAGTAATATGCCAATTTTCTTCATGATAATCTATTTATGGTTAATAATTTATTTCTTCAAGGATGATGCCGTAATGATATCTTTGATATTTAGTTGGATTGCCATTGGAGTCATACATTTTCATTTCGTTATGCCTGAATCCGCCATCAAAATATTGTTCGCAATGTATGTTTCCGTTTTCATGATACAATTTATTTACGCCTTGTTCCTCCCCGAAATAGTATTCCGTTTCAAGGCGTGTTTTTCCATTGGTGTAAAATGATTTATAGAGTCCATGTAGATTGTTGTAATACAATGATTTCTCGCAATATAATGTGCCGTCAGGATAATAGGAGAGCTGTTTTCCGTGCAATAATCCATATTCGTAAGCAACCTCCATCGATTTCTTTCCATTGGTGTAGAAACAGGTGAAAACGGTTTTGTCTTCGAGCGGTGTAAAGTCGCCTATTGTACCGTTTTTATCGCGGGAAGCGTATGCGACAGCGTAATCTTCTTCATAAAGGACTTTATATGCCAAGGAACCATCGATGGCGTAATAATTAGCAGTGTCTCTTATTTTGTCGTACTCATATTTTGCTGAAAATAAGATATTCCCATTGTAATGGTATTGTTTGAAATCGCCATGGATATCACCGTTCAGCAACGGGTACTCCATCGAAACTTGACCGTTGGAGAAATAATTTTTGCACTTGCCATAGCCGATGCCCATGATGTACTCACTGGTTGAGTACAAATGTCCTTTCGTATCGTAACTGTCATATATGCCGTTGTATTCATCCTCTATAACCACACCGGCGCATTCTTTTACATTGCCTTGAAAATCAAACTCTTTGATCTTTCCTGTATCTTGGCCGGCTATCATTCCTATCTCATACCGTGTTTTCCCATTATAGTAGTAGAGCCGGCGGATACCGTTCCCGTAGTTGAATTTATCCGTCTTAAAGGGTTCGCCTTTCTCATTGTAAAAGGTTGCCTCATAGAGCATGTTGTGCAAATACCGACGTTTGATGTACGGTGAGCCGTCATAATTGTAACTGTCCGATCGCATCAACTCACCTTCTCTATTGTAAACTTTAAAATTGTCTATTTTTCCATTTTGATGGTAGGAATACCAAGCCCCATATTTATTCCCATTCAGATAATAACCTTCGGTGTTAATAGAATCATTCATGAAATAGGTGATGTGGAGACCATGCGGAACCCCGTTGCTATATTCTTGATAACTATGTGTTTTCCCATTTACATAGTACGTTTTGAAAACTCCGTCCTTCAACTTGTCCAACTCGGAAAATTCAGAAGAAACCGTGCCGTTAGTGTGGTAATATTTATGGTTGCCCCAGGAACTTTTGCCATGCTTGATTGTTGCGCTGTAGAGCAGATGGCCGTAGCTACTGTGGATTTGAAAATCAATGGTTTTATTATTTTGTGTAAATTTTTGCTTCACGGTTTCATCAGGGTTGTAAGTTATAACTTCTTGTAACTCACCTTTTTGATATATTTCGGTATATCTCTTCTTGCCCTCTTGCGTGTATGAATGCAACTCTCCCGATAGCTTGCCGTTATCGTATAGATATTCCATCTTTATGGTGCCATTCGGATAATACTCATAAGAAAAACCATCCCTTATTCCAATTGGATTGAAATTCTGTATGGAGGAGAGTGTACCGTCAGCGTTATAGCTTTTACGTACTCCCGTCACTGTGTTTTCTGTGATCTCTCCTTCGGTTTCGAGTGTTCCATTGGGGTAGAATGATTTGAAGTGACCGGTTTCTTCTTCGCCGGCATAGTAATCAACCTCTAATGTGTCGCCGTTGTTGTGAAATATATAAAACCAATCGGTTAATATCCCGTCTTTGAGTACTCCCGATTTATAATTTCCGCCTTGAGGATAAAACAATTTAAAAACTCCGTTTAACTTGCCGTTTTTGTAATGGGAGTGTTCTGTGAGTGTGCCGGAGATGTTATATCGCTTCAACTCACCGTCAAGAACACCTTGATTGTAGTTTAGTTCCAACATTTTCAAATGCTTATTGGATTCGTAAGCATTTTGCGCATACATCACAGCCGTGCCATGGAATAGGTTGTTCTCTGCCGGTACTTCCTGATAAAGTTCACCATTGTCATAATAATACTTGTTTACCCCGGTGTTTACCCCGTCTATATAATTCCTTTCACTCTCGCGTGCGCCGAATTTTGTTAAAAAGGTGATATTGCCATTGTAAGTCATTTCTCCTTTTTGGTTTTTGATCATTTTTCCAAAATGGCTTAATCGAAGGTTGTTGTCATACATGAACGTGTACTCCTCCGTATTTTCTTTTCCGATCCCCTTTGTCAGCACACCGCCCAAAAAACGGCCGGAGCGATTGAGTAATTCGCTGATTTGCACAGACTTTTTCTTCGCCATTTTGGATACCTTGTCGTTATGCAAATTGGTGCCGCTGAAAATGAAGAGCGAGTAGGTGTCAAAATCTTTATTGGAAGATCTTATACTTTGAAAATAAGGGATATATAGCATGTTTACTACATCTTTGCTTTTCGGATTAGGCGTTATGTTTTCAAAGATGATTTGGTTTTGATAAACAGCCGGGTGTTTCACGCTGCTGATCGGTTTGAAATCTTTCTGTCTGAAAATATTGGCTTTAACGATGTTTTCTAATTTCAACATCCTGTTTTTTTCGGCTTTATATTTTTCAGGAGTCACTGCATCGCTGTAAACTTCGTCGATTCCGGCATCATATAGCTGTTCCAGGTTTTGCAAACTCATGATTGCCGTTTGGGAAGCGGGATTCAGTAGCACAGCGTAATTGATAGCCAGAATTCCTTGTATGCTCAGCCCCATGTTTAAATAAGCTAAGCCTAACTGAAAATGACTGTTTTGATGAAGGGCATTCAAGAAAACAACCTCTTCGAAGCAAGTGGCGGCATTAGCATAGTCTTTCATCTTCATGAAAACGATCCCCTTGTTAAAATGCAATAAATAGCTGTAGGGAAAATGGTTTAAAGCGTTGTCATAAATGGTGATCGCCTCTTCATATCTGTCCAAGCTGCTTAGCGTATTGCCGACGATATTGTAAAGATTCGAAAGTTCGAGTGTTCCATCGTTTTCTTCCAAGATTTTCTTTGAAATTTCGAGCGACTCTTCAAATCGTCTTGTCGCATAATAGGTCAAGGCAAGTTCGTATTGTGCAATGTTATACAGTGTGTCTCCAATCGGAATCTGTTTGAATTTCTTTTCCGCTTCGTCATATTGTCCTTGGTCATACAATATTTTACCTTCGTTGGCAATTTTCCCGGAATCAACGCTTTTTGCGTTTTTTGGCGTTTGTGCCATTCCCGAAAAAAACAAGACTGTGAAAATTAAGAGTGATACTGTTTTTCTCATGATTATTGTTGTTTGCTGTTTTAAAGAAGCCGAATCCCCCCTGTCTAATCCTTCTGTTTCCGCTCGCTAATTGTTGTTTGTTATACCCGTTCCACAACAAGTTGCGCATTCTCAAACTGCGTTATCGTAACCTTGCTGTTTTGGTTGATGAAACCGAGGGATGCCACAGCGTCGTAAATTTCGCCGTCGATCTCCACTTTTCCGGCGGGGCGTAGTGGGGTTATTGCAACACCTTCCTTTCCGATAAGGTTGGCAAGCGTCATGTCGGCGGAGACAAATCCCTCGTCGGTATCCAAGTTCGTCTTGAGTGCCAACGATCCGAAACGGGTATCCATCAGCAGCACTTTTTTTGCCAGCCAAAGAGAAAGTAAAAATCCGCAGATCGCGGCTGTGACAACGATGAACAGTTTTTTAGGTACTTCAGCCGGAGGGACGAAGCTAAAATCAAAACCAATGTTGAAGACCATCGCCAATACTAACGAACCGACAATTAGTACGATGCCGGATATTCCGGCAATACCGAAACCGGGCAAGACGAAGATCTCGACGACAAGCAAACCCACGCCGATGATAAAGAGCAGGATCTCCCAGTGGGCGGCAAGACCTTCGATGTAGAGCGGCATGAAGTAGAGCAGTGCGCCGAGTATCGCCACTACCAGCGGGAATCCGATACCCGGACTTTGCAGTTCGAAATAGATGCCGCCGATGATAAGCATGATCAGGAGGCCGCTGATGGCCGGGTTAATTAGAAAGGCGATTAATTTATCCGTCCAGGAGAAAGTCTGTTCCGTGATTTCGTAGTCGGTGATACCGGCGTGCTCCATCAGCTCTTTTTCGTTATTTACCACGCCTTCGCAATAGCCGTACTTAACTGCTTCTTGCGTGGTGAAAGTAAGTACTTTGCCGGAATCGATAATGCCGGGTATGTAGGTGTCGGGATCGACCATTGCTTCGGCGATGAGCGGGTCGCGCCCCTGCTGTTCGGCAGTGGAACGCATCATGCCTCGCATATAAGATTGGTATTTGTCGGGCATGACCGTACCCTCTTGATCCACAACAGAAGCTGCTCCAATGGTTGCGCCGGGCACCATATAGATGCTGTCGCAGGCGATGGAGATAAGCGCACCTGCTGACGCGGCGTTCGGATCAATCAACACGTAAACAGGGATCGGACACTCTAAAAGCAAAGTCCTAATCTTCTCCGCTGCTTCCAACTCTCCGCCGAAAGTATTCAGCTTCAAGATGATCAAATCAGACTTGAGTTCCTCGGCTTTCTCGACCGCCTTTTCCGTTTTGCGGAGTGCCGGTTTCGCAATGTTGTCATCGATAAAAAATTGGTATACTTGCGTGGATTGGCTCTGTGCAAAGAGCTGGCCTAACAACAGGAGGTTAAGCAGTAGAATGGTAGTCTTTTTCATCATCGTTTTTTTTCGTAACGCAAAAATAGTGAAAAATAGCAATGGATTTCTTTTACTGCAAGTAGCACTAAAATGAATTTTATTTTATCCCCACAATATTTCCCTCACTGTCTTGTCACGTTCTCCTCTTCTTGTTTTTTATCCCTCACGAGTATCTCTTGTAAAATGTTAGGTAAAAAGCAGGGAGCATTAGACCTAAAGCGAAAAAAGCTAAAAAAAAGTTCGCTATCACGGTGAGGTAGATAGTGAGGACAAGTAGCGATAGCGCGGAAATTAATAACAAAGCGATCTCTAATCGAGACGAATCCTCCCGGTATTTTCTCAGTACTTCCCCGAAAGAGTGACTGGGAGTGCATAACAATTGACCGCTTACCCTGTTCACGGCAAGGTTGCTGCGCGAGTATAGTTTAGTGTTAACGTTTTCAGGGATGATTTTCCGTGTCAGATGGAAAAATTTGTCATAATCTTTGGGGTCGTATGATATGAAATGGAAATAATAGAAATTGTTGTTATGTGTGAAACTGATCGTATTTAAAGCAGCGCTTTGCGAAAAGACGGAGAAAGGATTGAACGGCGACGCTCCTTTGCTGGCGTAATATTTGATTGAAATCTGCAAGACATCCTCATAGTCATACGTTATGATATCTTCCTGCTCTGGCCATTTGACATGGATGCCGTATTCCGAAAAATAAAGTTTGCCCAAAATCCGGTTCTCATGTTTTCTTTTTTTGTGGAAAAAGATAAAATCAACAAGGATGACGAGCGCATAATACGTTAAAATAGATAGGAAATAGTATTTGGCGGGGAGATCTGACAGGTAGCAAATAAAAGGAATCAATATGACTCCTAAATAGAGCTGGATGTGGAAGATGTCTTTCAACAGCGCCCCTTTAAAATTTCTGTTTATCAAATTGACAGATAGATATGTAGTGATTTCCCCCATGGAATACAAAAAATTACGATGCAAAACGATGGCAAAGATAATGAAAATCCGGGTGCTATTTTCCCAATTCGTATAATACAATTCCTGCGGCGATCGAAGCATTTAGCGATTCGGTTTCCCGGTTGGCGGGGTGGGGGATGGTGATCCTTTCGGAGATTAGCGGAGTTACATTCTCCGAAATACCCTTTCCTTCGTTGCCGATGATGACGATGTCGGTAGGATTGAAAACCACCTCTTGTATCGGCTTGCCTTCCATAAATGTGCCGTAAACATTCTGCTTTGGAGAAAGATTGTTCAGAAAGTCGACGATATTTCCATGAACAACTTTCACGCGCAGGAATGATCCCATTGTGGCTTGAATCACCTTGGGATTGGTAAGCTCTACGGAATCTTCGCTACACAAGATTTGCGCGATACCGAACCAGTCGGCGGTGCGGATAATCGTGCCCATATTGCCCGGATCCCGGATGCCATCTAAGATCAGGAGGGGCGATGTCGTGTCGATGTCGCTGCTCCCGGCCTCTATTTTCCGCACAACGGCTATCACCTCTTGTGGCGTTCTGAGGCAGCTGATCCGTTCCAACTCCTCCTGCGAAACAGTGTAGTGGACGAAATTGGCCAAAAGCATCGAATGCCGCTCCACCCACTCAGGAACCGCATAGAGGCTTGCGATTTCCCAGTTACTCTTCATGACTTCGCTGACCGATTTCTCGCCTTCCACAATAAATAATCCCGACAATTCCCTGAATTTCTTCTGGTGCAGCTGTTTGATATTCGCAATTTGTTTTTTGGACAAAGACATAAGGTTTGGTGTTTGAATGTTTAGAGGGTTAAGGCTTTGTTTTGGTATTACAGTTTATAGGAATAGCCGTACTGTTTTTTAAAGCCCGTCTTCCACTCGTTGATCCCGTTCTTTGTGTCCCGGGTAGTCGAGCGAGTAGTGCAAACCGCGGCTTTCATGGCGCTCCATAGCGTTCTTGATGATGATATAACTCACGTTAATCATATTGCGTAATTCGCAGATTTCGGGAGTCACTTTGGATTTTTTGTATAACTCTTCCGTTTCACGGTAGATAATCTCTAATCGGTCAAAAGCTCGTTTTAGCCGGAGATTTGAACGTACAATGCCGACGTAGTTCGACATGATCGTTTGCACCTCTTTTTTAGATGAAGTGATCAGCACCATCTCTTCGTTGGAGACAGTGCCTTCGCTGTCCCATTCGGGAACAGCTTCGCAATAGTCGATCTTTTCCAATGTTTCCACCGCCTTAACACAAGCGCGGTGAGAGAAAACTAACGCCTCTAACAAGGAGTTGGACGCTAACCGATTGGCGCCGTGTAATCCTGTGGAGGCGCATTCTCCCGAAGCGTAAAGATTGCCGATTGTTGTTTGTCCCCATTCATCGGTGGTGATTCCGCCGCAAGAGTAGTGGGCCGCCGGCACCACGGGAATCATATCTTTGGTGATATCGACACCAATACTTAAACATTTGGCGTAAATATTGGGGAAATGATTGAAGATTTCATTTTTTTTGACTGATGTGGCATCTAAAAAGACACACTCTTTACCGCTGATTTTCATCTCGGTATCGATGGCGCGGGCTACGATATCGCGGGGTGCCAGTGAGCCGCGCGGATCGTATTTTTCCATGAAAAACTCGCCGTTGTGATCTTTCAGGATTGCACCCGCTCCCCGCAACGCTTCCGTGATCAAAAAAGAAGGAGACTCTTTGGGGTTGTACAAGGAGGTGGGGTGAAATTGGACAAATTCCATGCCGCGCACTTCGCCCTTCGCCCGGTAAACCATGGCGATACCATCTCCGGTGGCCACCATCGGGTTGGTGGTGTTGCTATAAACGCTGCCGATGCCGCCGGAAGCCATCATCGTTACTTTGGAAAGAATGGTGCTGACTTTTTGGGAGCAGGGAGAATAAACGTATGCGCCGAAACACGTCTTCCCGGGAGTGCGGCGGTTGACTTCCTCGCCAAGATGGTGCTGCGTGATGATCTCTACCGCCAGCTGTTCTTCTAATATTTCGATATTCGGATGCTTTTGTACAGCCATAATCAGCTTCTGCTCAATCTCCAAACCGGTGACATCTTTGTGGTGCAAGACACGAAACTCCGAATGGCCGCCCTCTTTAGCCAACGCAAATTTTCCCGATTTGGTCTTGTCAAAATTGACACCCCATCTCACTAACTCCATTACTCGTTCGGTGGATTCGCGGATGGTGATCTCCACAATCCGACGGTCGGAAAGCTCGTCGCCGGCAACCATGGTGTCCTCAATGTGTTTTTCGTAAGTATCTGGATTGTAGATGACAGCGGCGATTCCACCCTGTGCGTATTTTGTCGCCGTATCGTCTATTTTTGCCTTTGTCACCACGCATACATTGCCGTAATTGGCCGCTTTCAGTGCAAAACAAAGACCCGCGATGCCGGAGCCGATTACCAAAAAATCCACTTTTTTTCTCATCTCATTTTCCATCTCTGACTCATGTTTAAATTGTTAATTGTAACGATAAGTGTGCTGGCAAGTGTTAATTTCGCGCCAATAACGTGCCTTAATATAATTTTGTGGCAAAAATACTCTTTCTTTATCTATGAGTCTGTTTAAATTTCTTTCGATGATAGTTTTTTAGCAGATTGATCATAAATCCAACACCCATTAATCATTAATTCCTTACTTTTGCATCTTTAAAAAAATAACGATGGCAATTAGAAATTTTCGACTTTTAACCCTTATTATTATCGCTTTATTATTCGTCACTTCGTGTACGAAAATAGAAAAAGAGTATGACGCAAATGGGTGTCTGAAATCCGAGGTAAGCTACCGGTTTGGTAAAGAGCATGGTAAAGCCCTTTATTATGAAAACTGTAGAACAAGACCGTATTTGGAGGTAGAGATGAATAATGGAAAGAAAAATGGAAAACTGTACCGCTATTTCTTTAACGGAAATTTGGAGACTGAGGCGAGTTATGTGAACGATATTCAACAAGGCGCTGAAACGATTTTTGACCTTAAAGGTTTTAAAGTGATTGAAACCCATTACGTTGATGGTGTGAAAAATGGGCCTTACACCACTTGGCACGACCGGGATATGGTTAAGGAAAAAGGCGCTTTCAAGGATGGGAATTTTGACGGGAAATGGGAGTATTATGACGAACGGGGATTTATGGTAGGAGAAGGTGATTTTGAAAATGGGAACGGTATCGTTACCGCGTACGATCAAGCGGGTAACCTATACCGCATCACTCATTATACGGATAACATTAAAGATGGCGATGACACATTCTATTTGCCTAACGGGGAAGTGGAAAAGGTACACACTTACGAAAAAGATAAAATTGTTAAAATCAACGGCGAGTCAGTTTCTATTGACGATTTTGATGAAGAATAATTCCTTTTTGCTATTTTCTTTTTTATGGATGATACTGCTTTGTAGTGTCAGTCTTAATGCTATTGCCCAGGAAGATAAAAAATCGCAGCCTAAAAAAATCTATTATGAGGCCGATGTGAGTATAGGGGATGAAGATAACTTTCCGGGTGTTCGTAAAATGATTGGCAATGTGAAGTTTGAACATGAAGGTACGATTGGTTATTGCGACAGCGCTTATCAATATGAAGGCGATAACAGTATGGAAGCGTTCGGTAAACAAGTGACAATATATATTAATGATTCCGTTACGCTCTATGGCAAACATGTTTTTTATGATGGAAATCTTCGACGCGCTTCTATAGATAAGCAAGTGAGGCTGCAAGACAATACCGCCACACTCTATACCGACAGCCTTATTTATGACCTTAATACCGATGCTGCCTACTACCTCACCGGCGGGAAAACCGTCAATAAAGAAAACACGCTTACGAGCATGAAAGGAATTTATTATACGAAAGATAATCAGATCTTATTGCAAGATGATGTATTGCTTGTGAATGAAACCTATACCATGACTTGTGATTCCCTTATGTTCAACACGGAAACCGAGGTGGTCTACTTTGTCTCGCGTACGCATCTGATCTCTGAGGATAATGAAATATTCACCAACTCTGGATGGTATGAGACAAAAACAGATAATGCCTTACTGGTTGATAGCGTAGAACTGCTGAATGACGCGCAGCTGGTTTATGGCGACTCTATCTATTATGACAAAAATACCGGACTGGGCATTGGTTGGAATAATATTGTAATTATCGATACTGCCAAAGATTTCATAATCAAAGGGAACTATGCGGAATATTATGAAAATGGCGGGATATCGACAGTTACGGATAGCGCCATGTTGATTTTAGTGGATAAGATGGATTCGCTCTATTTTCATGCCGATACCTTTAAAATACACATAGACTCGTTACAAGAACCGCAACTTCTTAGAGGATACAACAAAGTGAAATTTTTCAGGGATGATATGCAGGGTGCTTGTGACTCAATTTCCTATATTATGCAGGATTCCATGATGATCATGTACCATAATCCCGTTATTTGGTCGAACGAATACCAACTCACCGGAGATACGATCATTTTCTACATTATCGATTCAATCAAAATGGAGGTGCATTTGATCAAGGCAGGTTTTATTGTCGCCGGTATTTACGATGATTCGGAATTTGACCAGATCAAAGGAGTTTCTATCGTAGGCCATATTGTGGATAAAGAGTTAACAGTGGTTGACGTGGTAGGCAATGCGGAGTGTTTCTACTACATTCAAGATGAAGCTAAAGGGTTGATTGGGATCAATTCATCGGTGACCAGCGAAATGCGGATCAGATTTGACAAGGGCGAAATTCAGGATCTGGTACTCTATAATGCTCCCGATGGTGCTCTCGATCCCGATGAAACGGTGGGTGAGCCTGATCGTAAATTGAAAGGTTTCAGATGGTTGAATTACTATCGTCCGCAAACCATCGAAGATATTTTTATTCGGCCTGTGACGCGTAATAAAGAAGCGGAACCTGTTAGTGATTAATTAATATATTATTGTATTTTTGTCTCCTGTTATGCGGTAGGTGGTTGTGAGATTTTGCGAATAGTAGCAAATGAAAAAATGTTAAAAATACATTAAAATAATAAAAACCCGTAAAAATTAAAATGAAGCGATCTTTGATGCCGATCTTATTTATACTTCTGCTTATGAGCTCTTTGATCGCTCAAGAAAATGCTCAGCTTAGTGAAGCGAAGAAGATTCTGTTACTCAATTCATATCACCATACCTTACCATGGAATTTGGATTTCGAAGAAGGTGTGAAACGATACCTTTTTAACAATAAATATGATGTTTATCTAGAGTATCTCGACACAAAACGCCGGATTTTCGACTCCGCGGAAGAAAAGAAAGTGGCCGATCTGTTGACTTTTTTATATGGCGAGAAAACGTATGACCTTGTGTTTGTTGTTGGTAATCCGGCGCTTAATTTCATGATACGCATGCAAGATTCCCTGCCTTTTATCGCCCATACGCCAATCATTGCCGCTAATATTACCACGACTCAGGAACTCTCCGTTGCGATGAAAAGCAAGGATATTTTTATCTTTCGAGAAATATTTGATCATGGTGAAATGATTGACGAAATGCTTCAATTATTCCCTGAAACGGAGCAATTCTTCATCGTCATTCGACATGATGTCGCCGGCGAGGCATTCAAACAGGATTTTCTTAGACAAATTGCAGACAATAATGAAATACCACCTCATGTTGATTTTCAATTTAACACCTCCAACGATATAGAGCAACTGGTGAAACAAGTAGAGGCGCTTCCGGAAAACGCCTTGATACTGACGTGCGATTTTAGCTGTGATGCCAATAATCAATACTATCCAATGGGGGAAGTGATAACTACTATTCGGAAACATAGCGAATTACCACTTTTTAGTGTCGGTGATATCAGCGAAATTGGAAATACAACCGGTGCTTATGCGGCGGATCCGAAGAAACAAGGATTTTTGTTGGGCGAAAAAGTGGCCGCTTACCTCGAAGAGGAGCAGCCGTTTGCAAATGGAGTCGATTCCACATCCATCAAACAGGAGTGGTTTTTCAATAAGCAGAACCTTGAGCAGTACGATATTGCCAAACGTATGCTCCCAGCCGGTGCGACAATCATCAATGATAATCAGAAAACAAATAAAATTTTGGGATTTATAATCATTGCATTGCTTCTTCTTCTAATGGTTATATATCTCTTTAATAGAGTGTTGAAAAATAGAATCAAAATTAACACGCAATATCTTAGCGATGAAGTGGATAAAAATGTAAAATTGCGGGAAAATCTGGAGATGATGCTCGAAAAGGCGCAGGAGATGATGGTGCAAAACGACCGGTATATGGCCTCTAATTTGCACGATATTAAAAATTTAGTGTTGCCGATTGTAGCATATTCGGAACTGATGCAGGCAGAAGATCTCCCCATTGAAAAGATGAAAAAAATGGCAGGACAATTGAATGAAAGCGCGCAGTCGCTTGTGGATATGTCCGCCAATCTGTTTGAAGTTAATAAAGTGCGGGGGAATTTGATGCGGATTGAACCAGGAAATTTCAATCTGTATCTAAAAATCCAAGACCTTGTGGTGGCGCTTGATGTCAGTTTGGCAAATAAGAAGATTCGCTTGAAAAATCAGGTGGAACCACAACTGCATGTTTTTGCCGATTCGGAAACGATTAATTCCATACTCATCAATCTGATCAACAATGCGATAAAGTTTACACCCGAAAACGGTGAAATAATTGTTAACTCCCAATATATTACCGATGGATATGTGCAAATCAATGTTATTGATTCAGGTGTTGGGATTGATGAAAAAAAAGTTGCGGAAATTTTCAGCCAGCAACGATATTTTACGCAAAAAGGAACTGCCGGAGAAAAGGGGACAGGCGTAGGTCTGGTGTTAGCCAACGACTTAATCGAAAAAAATGGAGGAAAACTTTTCTTTAAAAATAATGAGGAAGGGGTAGGAGCAACATTTTCATTCACATTGCCGATCTTAACACCGTAAAATATTGTGTCACCGTCTTGGGCGCATTCATTTTTGTTTATTTTTGCAGGGTTTTTACGAAACAACGTATGCAAACTAAACTCGCCATTGTTATCTTAAATTGGAACGGACGGAATTATTTGGAAAAATTCCTGCCTGTCTTGAAAAAATATAATGCCGGGTACGCGGAAATAATCATTGCCGACAATGCCTCCGATGATGAATCCCTTGCTTTTTTAGCTGAAAATCATCCGGAAATCAAAATCGTCCGAAACGAGCAAAACTGGGGATTCGCCAAAGGTTATAATGAAGCGTTAAAACAGATTGACGCACAGTACTATTGCCTGCTTAATTCCGATATTGAGGTCTCAAGCAATTGGATTGATCCGATCATCAATATGATGGATAGTGATTCCACGATTGCTGCCGCTCAACCGAAATTGAGATCATATCACAATCGAGATTATTTCGAGTATGCGGGTGCTTGTGGTGGTTTCCTTGATAAGTTGGGCTACCCGTTTTGCAGAGGAAGACTCTTTGAAAATGTGGAAAAAGATGAAGACCAATACGAAAATGTAATTGATATTTTTTGGGCAACCGGTGCGGCGCTGTTTGTCCGAAGTGAAGTGTACCACCAAATCGGAGGTTTGGATGAGGATTTTTTCGCACACATGGAGGAGATAGACTTTTGCTGGCGAATCAAAAATCAAGGACATCGGATCTTGGTTATCCCGCAGGCAGTTGTTTACCATGTGGGTGGAGGGACTTTACCGAAAAACAATTCAAGAAAGACTTATCTTAATTTTAGAAATAACCTACTCCTTTTGCAGAAAAATTTACCGGAAAACAGATTGTTTATCACCTTTTTCTGTCGATTTTTCTTAGATAATATTGCGGCATTAGTTTTCTTATTGAAAGGGCAACCTGCGGATTTCGCAGCAGTGTATAAAGCGTTTTTCGGATTTTTGAAGTTGCGCAAAAAGGTAAAAGCCAAGCGAGTGGGTTTTGTGAAAAATGCTTTTTTAGAAACATACCCTTACTCTATAGTATTTGCTCACTATATTCTCCGAAAAAAAATATTCGATGGAAGAAAGTTAAAATCATAGTAATATGGAACAATGGCTTGCTTTTTATAACTATTTTCTATTGTCGATGACCTTGTTGTCAGTCATTATTTTCATCGTATTGCAATTTATAACTGTAGGGTATGGAATGACCTCCAACAATCGCTGGGGAATGTCGATTAACAGCCGCTTAGGTTGGGTAATCATGGAATTGCCTGTTTTTATCTTGATGACCGTTCTCTATGCATATTCCATCCATCAACAAATCAAGCCGTTTAATATTGTCACTTGCATCATATTCTTATTGTTTCAGGCGCATTATATTGAGCGCACCTTTGTGTTCCCGTCATTGATGCGATCTACCAGCAAGATGCCGATTTCGGTTATTGCGCTGGGCATTGTCTTTAATTCCTGTAATGCCTACATGCAAGGCGGTTGGCTTTTCTATTTCTCGCCGGCGGACGCATATCCTATTTACTGGCTCTATTCTCCGCAATTTATTATAGGAACACTACTCTTCATTGCCGGCATGACCATAAATATTCACTCCGATGAGATTATCCGTAAATTAAGGAAAGACAAGAATGATACGAATTATTATATCCCGCGAGGCGGACTTTTTAAATACGTCAATTCGGCCAATTATTTTGGGGAAATATTAGAATGGATCGGATTTGCAGTGCTCTGTTGGTCGGCAGCCGGTTGGGTATTTGTATTTTGGACTCTTGCAAATATTCTGCCCCGTGCATCAGCGGTTTATGAAAGATATACGCAGTTTTTTGGCAAAGAGTTTACCGAAATGAAACGGTATAAAATTTTCCCCTTCATCTATTAGCATGACTTCAAGAATGAAGTATAAATCATTCTTTTTCGGAAAAATCCCCGTCGTCGCTATAATTGTTTTTTAGAAATTCGATTTGTCGCCGATCTCGTTTAGTCGGGCGTCCTTCCCCGCGGTCTCGGTATTCAAATTTGGTGCGGAGCATTTTGATGCGATTATACTCCTCTTCGGGCGTAAGATCGGTGAGATATTGAGGCACCAAAGGTGCGCCAACCCTGCTCTTCGGTGTGTCGATCACCTGTACCGTCTTATCCAGCTCGCCAATCTTAATCTGATAGATTTCATCGGTTTTTACCTCTTTTGAAGGTTTTATTTTTTGCCCGTTCATCTTCACTTTTCCGGCATTACAAGCATCAGTCGCTATGGAACGGGTCTTGAAAACCCGAACCATCCAAAGCCATTTGTCTATTCTTACACCTAAGGCAGCCATATAATACTATTTGTCAATTAATGATTAGTGCGGAAAAATCCCGTAGTGATATGCATGTCAAATTATAAAGGGATGTAATAATGTGAATTTAAGTGAAATAAACATTATTACATCCCTTATTTATAAATTTAATTGTCTGGCAATAATTAAACTTCTTCGGTAGATGTTTCTGTAGCTTCTTCTGTTTTTTCTACAACTTCCTCTGCGGGTGCTTCTGCAACTTCCACCACTTCTTCCACAGATGTTTCAACGACAACAGGTTCAGCTTCCACAGCTACTTCCGGAGCCTCAACTACAGCTTCCTCTTTTTGCTCTTTCTCTTTTTCTTTCTCCTTATTTCGTTCTTCTTTTTCCTCTTGGTTCATCATCCGGATCTTATATTCCAAATCCTTGATCTGTTCTTTTGCCGCGTCTATTTTTTTCATAAACTCGGCTTTCAGGATGTCGGCATTTTTAGAATGGGCGAAGAATCCTAAGTTGTTTTCCCACAAGATAACATCGTCTTTCAATTGATTCATCTTGTTGATAAGGAAGCGTTTTTCTTTGTCGATCAAGCGATCGGCATTCGGATTGTTGAGGATATTGTCTATTTTATTTTTAAACCGGTCTCTTCTTACATCATCCACGGACATTTGCAAGTCAGAGAAGCGTTTGTTGATAGCCTCCCGATAGTCGTTGTATATACGATCTTTATCTTTTTTGGGAACATGGCCCAGTTCAGTCCACTCGCGTTGATACGCTTTCATGGCATCTAAGTTTTCAGATTTATTGTCTGAAAATTCATGCTCCGTGATGCGTTTGATCAAATCCTCTTTTTTCTGTAAGTTATCAGCTTCTATTTCGTGTATATTTTCAAAATAATTGGACTTAGCCTCGAAGAATTTGTCGCAAGCGGTTCTGAAACGTTTCCAAACGGTTTCGGAATGTTTGCGAGGTGTAGTGCCAATTTCTTTCCACTCTTTTTGTAGTTTAAGTATCTCGTCTGTTGCTTGTTTCCAATCTGTGCGGGTAGAAATACCTTCAGCCATGATTGCAATGTTCAGCTTGAGGTTGTAGTTTTGCATCTGCGTGTCTTTCATCGATTGGAAGTACTCTTTCTTTGCTTCGAAGAATTTGTCTAACGAAGATTTAAAGCGAGTCCAAATTTCATCGTTTAGTTTAGATGGCGCAGGTCCTAAGGTTTTCCAAACTTTCAGTATTTCCGTCAATTTATCGCTGACTTCGTTATATTCTTTCACGGTTTGCGGTTCGGAAGCGATCAGCTCTTCGGTTTGTTCGCAAAGGACAACTTTTGCGTTATAGTTGTTTTGTTGCTCTTCGTAGATTTTGTCGTAATATTCTCTTCTTCTTGCATTTATCTGGTCAGATGCGTTTTTGAAGCGTTCCCAGATTTCCTCTTTCTTGTCATCCGGCACCGGCCCGATCTCTTTCCACTCATCGTGTAATTGTTGTAAAGCCTTGAAAGAATGTGCGATCGAATCTTTTAATAATAAAGATTCCGCAACTTCACACAGATTGATCTTTTGTTCGAGGTTTTTCTTGAGGTCTAGATACCGTAACTCCTTATTAATTCGGAGTATGTCAAAGAATTTTTCCACAAAGAAATGATAATTCTGCCATAGGTTAGTGGACTCGTTTTGCGGCACGGGGCCGATATTGCGCCACTCTTCCTGGTATTGTTTAAACTTATCATTGAGGATTTTCAAATTGCTTTCGGTCTCCACTAACTCTTTCAGCGCCTCAATGATCTTCAGCTTACCTTCCAGGTTTTTCTGTTTTTCAGCTTCTTGTTGTTCTATGTATTTGGCTTTATTAATTTTGAAGGTGTGTAAAGCCGCGCTGAATTTCTTTTCGGCATCCAGAATTTCGGGTTCAAATTCCTCCTTGTTGCCTCCGTCTTGAATGAAAGCAGCCAACTGTTCCTGTTTATAACTTTTAAGTAGTTGTAATATCTTGGCTTTCAGAATTCCGACACGTAATTTGGTTTTGTTATAATTAGGCTCTTTTACGATTTCGGACAAGATGTCTATTGCCTCTTCCATTGTCAAGCTGGCGTAATCGTTTTCGATTTTAGCTTCGCTTTCTTCTTCAACTTCTTCTTCCTCTTCAACTTCTTCTTGCTCCCCGGCATGATCTTCTATATCCGCAATCATCTCGGAAACAGAAGATATGGCAGGTTTTTGCTCTGTTTTCCCTTCAGTTTCTACCAGTTCGACAGGTTTGGTGTCCGCAGCCTCTTCTCTTTGCTCGATGATAGGGGCGGCGATGGCTTCAGCAACCGCTTCTAAAACAGTTTCGTCCATCTGTTGAGCAACTTCGGGCTCAGCCATCAACTCGGCGGCAATGGTCGCAACTTCTTCGGCAACCGGTTCGGCAATCACATCATTTTTTTCTTCGGAATTTTCATTCGGAACAACTTCGTTAATTTGGGCTTCCTGTGAAGCGCCGGTGTTCACCTCTTGATTTTGATTCGCATCATTTTCAGGGTGAAGGAGGTCTTTTGATTCCATAAAATCTCTTTTAAATTAGTAACTTTTACGTTTAAAAATCGGGGTGCAAATATATAAATTAATTGAGTATATCAGCCAGGATCTGCAAGGAGTCAGACATTTTAAAACCCGGGATATGGTAGGTCATGTAGCGAAGTAGAAAACGCAATAATTCCAACCGTATCGACTTGTCTGCCTGTATATTGGTGTTTTTGTCCGTTAGTAATTGGGATAGATATGCGGATGACTGCTGCGATAAAATCTCATCGTGGTCGAAGTACTGGCTTTGGAAAGCTGATTCTTGCAAGAAAAAATAGCAATTTGTCTCAGAGTAATTATTCGCAATTCCTACCCCCAGCACTTGAAGCAAGCCCAAGATGAACCGGATATGTACGTCGGCAGTCGCAACGACCTCCTCGTCCAGTTCCAAGATCTTTTTTTCGACATATAAGAAAAGCGCTTGATCCTCATGATGCTGGAAAATAGTTTTATATATCAATTCATTATAGAACATGAGAATTGAATTTCTAACCACATCAAGAGGGATACGGGTGAAATGATAGTGCAAACGAACATCTTTCAAGAATAGAATGTCTGAATTGCGTAAGTCAAACGTGACCTCCAACATAGCCAACGGTGAGAAAAGCGTGTAACGGAATTTGCTTTTCTTGGCAAAGGCGCCTTTCACCATAAACGAGCGTAAACCGAATTTTTCGGTAAAGATGTTGACAATGAGGCTGGTGTCGGAATATTTAGTTCGATGGACAACAATTCCTTTGGAGGTGACAAACATGCTGGCTAATTGATGATCAGTATTTTAGCAACACTTTTTTCTGCGCCTGTTTGATCGGATGCAAAGACAAAATAGACCCCGGTTGCGACTTTCTTCCCATTATAGTCCTTGCCACCCCAAATGAACCGTCCGCCGTAAGCATAGCCTTGCCATACTAAATTGCCTGCCGCATCGGTGATTTTGCAGAATGAATTTTCCATCAAACCGTTTACAGCGATGTCTCCTTCATAGCCGTTTTTCACAGGATTGGGGAACACCTTTACTTCGCTGTAATCTTCCTTGCCACCGGTTGCATGCCCCATATAAGATAGTACTCCCATTGAAGTGCCGATATAGACTTCGCCATTGTCAGGGTTGATTTCAAGTGCGTTGATCTGGTTTGAATAAAGCGGGGAGTTATCCTCGGTAAGGTGGAGTAGCTCCTCGGTTCCGTCGGGTGACATGAGGAAAAGACCAGCCTTAGCCGTACCGATCCATTTTCGGTTGCCGCCATCCACGGCAATGCAGGTGATTTGTTCAAACTCAAGTAGGTTTTGCGGATAACCCAACTGGGTAGTCAAAATATTTTGTGCGTAAACTTGTTGGTTGAAAACGCTTGCGGGATTATAAACCACTTTGATGCCTTGCAGTGTTCCGATCCAGATTTTCCCCTCGTTGTCTTCCGCAATGCAAGAGATGTCGCTGGTGCTTATGTTGGCTGCGGAGTTCATGTCTATGCATGCCTCGCTGTTGGCGCTGTTGTTACTGCCCTCTTTGAATACTACCAAGCTGTTGGCACGAGGGTAGGTGATCCAAATCTGGTTGCGCGAATCCACGAGCAGGTGTTCAGGATCCCCGTCATAACTGCCGTATCGGAGTCTGTAAGTTGTAAAATTGCCGTCTTTATCCAACTTCTTCAGCGGTCTGCCGTCTTGTCCGTTGGCTATCCAAAGGTTGCCGTTCCGGTCAAAGTCGATGGCGCTTAACCGAATTGCGGCTCCACCATCAATCGAGATGGTGTCAAAAGGTGCGTTGCGGTGGTTGTATTGGGTGACAACAGTTCCGTCCTTGAACTTGAAGAGCCCGCCAGCCCACGATGCCACGTAAAACTCACTGGTATTGGTTGGGTTTATGGCTACTCGGGTGAAGTCTCGCGCATTCTCATGTTCTTTGTAGTTATTGTTGTATTCCCATTGGTCGTTTTTCATCCAGCTGACAGAAGGCGGTGTGTATGCGGGTGCGAAATTGGTGCGGGTTCCGGGCACGATTGCCAGTACTCCGTCGGCATAATCCAAACTTGCAGTCATTTCGGAGACCGGACCACCGTCAGTCAGCATTCTGGCATAGTGATGCTCGCGGAAATAGCAAGCCAATCCCAGATATCGATCCGCAATCCAAACATAATCATCATCGAGCTTTGCCTTGCTCGGACGGGATAGATGCTCGCTCCACATGCCCATGCCAGTGGTGTTCAATTCTCTGTCCAAGTAACAAAAATAGTAGAAGTCGCAAATAAGCAATTCATCACCTCGGGCATCGATTGTGTAAATTTGTCCGACAGGCAATTCTTCCATTTTTTGCCAAGTCCCATTCTCGAAAAACAACAACGTGTCTTTGGGTGCGGAGTCAGGAGCACTCCTTTCATCATTTTTTACAACTAATAGCTTAGAGTTAAATGCCAGCATGTTTTTATAAGCGATATCACCGAGTTCTTCCACTTTCTGCCACGATGCGAAATTGGCAATATTATAGTTTCCCTTGAGCGTGTGGAAAATACCTTTTGAAGTTGAAATGTAAATATGGTCTTCGAAAAATACTGTTTCCAAAGCGCTATAGTTTTCACTGCCTCGGATGGTGAACCAAGTGTCTTCAATGAGCAACGATTCTAAATTCAGCAGTACAACACCAAAGTCGCATGAGATGTAAGCTGTTTTTCCGAATATTGTAATGCTATGAATGTTCTTGGATCCTGACATTTGTTTGTTTTTAATGTCGGAAATATTGGTGAGTTTTTGATTCCTAATTACATCAATATTAGAATTGGTATATGCCACAATCAACACGTCGGCATCATCCGAATAAGCGATACACTGGATTCCGACCTCCGACAGACCATCTACTTTCGACCATTGGGAAAGAGATTCACCATCGGTTTTATCCACCAACATCAGGCTCGATTTTGTCGCACCGTAAACGATGTTTTTACTTACCGCCACGTCAATGAAAGTATGATACGGGAGGTAGGCTTTGAAAGAGCCCAACGGCATTTGCGCTGATAGTTGGAAGATAGAGGATGAAACGATGAGTAGGAGTATGTATTTTTTCATTCGTTTGAAATTTAATAAGTTAGAAGTTGGAGGGTTAGAGAAAGTTGTGTGCATGTAAAATAAGCGTTATATCTACCTGTCGCCTTCTCTTTTCACCGTCACTAATAAACCGTTAACTCTCCATAATATTATTTAGTATAACGTTTTTTAATGATTTTTACAGGAAAGTATGAGGCAAGCAGGCTGATAATTAAAATCGTGATCAGTACAATAAGAAAATCCCCGCCCTGCAAATCCACGGGATAATGGTCGATGATGTAAAACCCTTCGGCATTTCCGTAGGAGATCAGGTGGAAGGTGTCTTGGATAAAGCAGATCAATGCCCCAAAAAGCATGCCGGCCAGCCCGCCGAGGAAAGAGATGACAAGTCCTTCCAAGATGAAAATCCGTGAGATAAACCGGCGGTTTGCACCCAGCGAAGCAAGGATGCGCAGGTCGTCCTTCTTCTCGATGATCAACATTCCCATTGTGCTAATGATGTTGAATGCCGCGATAACCAACACAAAGACTAAGATCAAGAAGATCATCATCTTTTCGGATTTCATCGTTTTAAACAGCAGCTCTTCTTGTTGGAATTTATCTTGCACTATGTAGTTGTCCCCTAAAATGTCCTGTACCGTTTCCCTGACACTTTCCAGCTTGTTTTCTTTCGAGACAAACAGTTCCACCGAAGTGCACAATCCGTGGTAGTCCATCAATGTTCGGGCAAACTCAATGTTGCAGAAAAGGTACTCGTCGTCGTAATTGGTGAAAGTGGCGAAAACGCCGCCCGGAATGAGGTTCCGTTCGTAAAAGGCGTCAACCGCGTTGGCTAAATTCTTTTTCGTTCTTTTGGGATAATAGACTTTCAAGGGCTCAATTTCGTCTAAATAGAGCTGGAGGAAAGCAGCCATGCCCGCACCGCAAACCCCAAAGTTCATGCCGCCTCCTGCCAAAGCGAAATCCCCGTCTATCAATAACTCTTCCATATTGCGTTCTTCAACATATTGGCTGTTAACACCTTTGATTCGTGCTAGAACTTGCTGCTCTTTATAGGTGACCAATGCCAAATCGGAGACGATCTCGTGAATAGATGCCACGTGGTTCAGGTTTTTGATCTTTTGAAACGGGAACGAATCCACGGCGATCTCCTTTCCGCGGGTAGGTGTGATGCGCAGGTCTGGGTTAAAGGAGTTGAAACTGTCGGTGATCACTCCTTCGATGCCATTGAAAACAGATAATACAACGATCAGTGCCGCAGCGCTTACCGCAATGCCAACAGTGGAAATAATGGAGATGATGTTGACGATATTGTGTTTTTTTTTTGAAAAAAGATACCGCCAAGCAATGAAAAACGAAGCGTGTAAATTGGTTTTATGCGCCACTACTGTTTTAATAAATTCTCAATATTCTCAATATAATCCAACGAATCGTCAATGAAAAATTCCAGTTGCGGAATGACACGGAGTTGGTTCTTCACTTTCTGTCCCAGCCGGAAACGGATGTTTTTCGTGTTAGCCTTTGCGGCCGCTAAAACCGCTTGGGGGTTGGGCGAGTTATAAATGCTGAGGTACGACCGCGCAATGGATAAGTCTTTGGATACATTTGTCCGCGTTACGGTGATCATGCAGCCGTAAATTTCCTTCCCGTCGGTAAGGAAAATATCGCCTAACTCTTTTCTAATCAGTTGCCCTATCTTTTGTTGTCTTGTGCTATCCATGTTATTGTGTTCAAAAGTCGCGAATTTACAGATTATTTCAACAGGTGCATCAACAAGCACTTCGGTTATTTACTATGAATATCAATAGGGGAAGAAAATCGCTTGCCTTGGAAATTATCCTTCTCTTCTAATCTTTTCTCAATTTGTTGCAGCACGACGTCGTAGCGGGTAGTTCCCCAGTGGCTGAACGCCAAATAACGGGGAGGCACTTCGCCGGCAAATCGCTCGATGATGAAGTTCGGGTTCAAATAGGTGATGTACTCTGTGATGAAGTCGATGTAATTATTGATGTCGAAAAGATAGAAATCGTCCCGTTTTTCGTAAAATTCCCGCTCGATTGGGCGGTCTTTTATGATTTGCAGTTGGTGGAATTTGACACTGTTAATTGCGAGATTGTTGATTTTGTGAATGTTATTGAACCATAGATCGGGGTTTTCCCCGGGTAACCCGAAGATGAAATGTGCGCCGGTGTGGATGCCGGCTTCTGCCGTTGCCGCAATCATGTCCGCGGCGCATTGGAAGTCATGTCCTCGGTTGATCCGTTGCAATGTCCGATCCTCGGTGCTCTCCACGCCGTATTCGATAGAGACAAAGATATTTTCATTCAGCGATTTAAAATATGCCAATTTCTCCTTGTCCATACAATCCGGCCGCGTTCCCACAACAATTCCTTTGATGAGCGGATTGGCCAATGCCGGCGCATACACTTCCTTTAGTTTGCTTAGCGGTGCGTACGTATTAGAAAAAGCTTGGAAATAAGCCAAGTATCCTTCCGCTCTGCGATAGCGATTCGCATGAAATTCAATCCCTTCGGTCAGCTGTTGCACCACACTCTTTTCCGGTGTGCAGTAAGATGGATTGAAGGCGTCGTTGAGGCAGAACGAACAGCCGCCACTGCTTATCGCCCCATCTCGGTTCGGACATGAAAATCCCGCGTCGATGGTTAGCTTTTGAATTCGTCCTCCGAATCTCTTTAGCAGGAAATTTTTATAGGAATTATACCGGCGATTGCTCAAGATTGCAAAATTTATAGATGAATGATCCGACATCAATCAATTAATACTCATACGCTCCAATATCCGGATTCTCATCTCTACTCTTCCCCTGTATGTCGTTTGAAATGCCGATGTTTTTACCGGCGTTAATAGCGGGAGATTCGACGGTTAATCGAAAATCACCTTTGGCGAAATCCTCAAACTTGACATCCTTATTGAAGAGGCATTGGGTGAAGTTTTGTAATTTATTCTCTTTGGATTTGATGAGACAATTTTCGAATAGATGGGTGAAGGTAGCGCCGTCGGCCACACTGGAGCCGAGCTCATCAGCCATGTTGCCGGTGAAGATACAGTTTTGCGCGGTAAAGTTGGTGTTGCCAATCATATTTATGTTTGAGTATCCATCAGAATAGATGTAGTTATTGGAGATCCATAGTGAAGGCGTCTTCCGGCCGGTGGCACTATTGGCAACCGTGACATGTTTCAGGGAATAATTGCCGATGGCACATTCGATGGCATATTGCCAGCTTTGGCTGATTTCACAATTGATAATATCGATATTGGCGGCGCGGCCTAAAATGCCCCAGCCGGCATTGTTTTTGATGATCGTATTCTGAATGGTTGTCTTCCCCGCTAAAAATTCTTCCAAGACATCGACCTGCACACCAATGTAAGCATCTTTGATGATGGCGTAGTTGATGATATTGTTATGGTTGCTTTCGTTGATCCAAATACGATTCCATAGGGCGCCGTTGTTTGTCACGTAAGCATCCCGCCGGTCGCTTTGAAATGAGACCGGATCCTCCAGCGTGCCGTTGACTTCAATGTTGCCATGACGGTAAACCCAAAGTCCTCCGCCATTGTGTACATAAATCTCCGTGCCTGGCTCAATGATCAGCTTGCCGAGCGAATCTACAACAGCCCAGCCATAAATGACATAGGGCCTTTCCTTTGTCCACGTGACAGTTTGCCCTTCGCGAGCCACAATCTTATAACGTAAGCCACTTGCCCCCAGCTCACTATCCGCCACGATAAAATTAGCGTTCTGTCCGTAAGCAACTAAATTCATTTGCTGTTTGTTGCTTCCATTTCGAAAAATGATGGAATCCTCTAACAAAAAAGGCGCATTGGCGTCATTTGGGTTGACGTTCACCTTGACGAAAATGAAAATGCTGTCTTTAGCCGGAATAGTCACGTCGCGGAAACTATGTCCCGATAGTCCGTCCACATTGATACTGAACTGCGACCGGTCCCCACCAGCTAAATAGATGTCGGTGGTCACTTCAAAATTGTATGGGTTCTGAACGGTAAATCGTTCGGTCACAGAACCCACCGTAGTAAAAACGGTATCGAAAGTGATGATGCTTTTAGAAAATTTCAACTTTGCATTCTCGATTGTATCCGGTGACTTGCAGGCGCTGTTTTGAAAAATGATGATGAACAGGAACAAAAAAGGAAGAAGATAGGTGTATGTGTTTTTGAGAGATGCCTTTTGCATTATGGATCTTATATGTTGGTTGTTATATTTCTTTTTCACCTTTAGAGTTTAAAATCATCAGGATAACGAACGTTTTCCAAAAATAGTGCATGCGCGGGTACGGAAGTGCCGGTGGCGCTGCGATTTTTCTTTTCAATAGCTTCGCGAAACTGGTCGAGACTCATTTTGCCGCGTCCCACATCCAGCGTGGTACCCACAATTGCCCTCACCATATTGCGCAAAAATCGATCCGCCGTAATCTCAAATTGCAACTGGTCGTTTTGCAAAATCCATTGGGCATGTGTTACCTTGCAGTTGAAATTATTGACTTGCGTATGTACTTTCGAAAACGAAGTGAAGTCAGTTGTATTTAATAAAATTTCGGATGCTTCGTTCATCTTTTCTATCGATAGTTTTTCATACACCCGATGGGCAAAATGAAAAGTAAAGGGATTTTTTGCCAGCTCCACGTGGTAGCGGTAGGAGCGGGAAATGGCATCGAAACGCGCATGTGCGTCATCTTGCATCATATATATATGGTATATGACGATCTCTTTGGGCAGGAAGGCGTTCAGCTTGAAGACTAGTTTTTCCCGTTCTTCTTCAGTAAGTGTTTGTTTATAATCGAAATGGGCGAAATATTCCGACGCGTGTACGCCGGTGTCTGTGCGCCCGCAACCCGTGATGGCGACCTCGTCTCGTAATAGCAGCGAAAAAGCCCGTTCCACAATTTCCTGCACCGTAATTTGTTCCGGCTGTCGTTGCCATCCGAAAAATGGTGTTCCGTTGTATGCTAATTTGATGAAATATCTCACAGTTTAATGACTAATGAATGCAACGCTTTGAAGTCGCGATCTTGAAAGTTCGCGTTATTTCAAAATTGAATAGATTTCCTTTAATTTCCGTACTACCGTTTCCCGATCTTCCGCGTAGGTTACGCCGAACCACTCTGCGGTACTGCTGAGTACTTTGACTTTTGCGAGTTGGTTGAGAATGATGTGGTTGATGACGGATGGGATTTGAAATTCTGCTGTAAGATTGTTGCTGTTTTCTGTTAAAAACTTGCGGAACAACTCTTCTAAGAGCGGGAAGATGGAAGGATGAAAACCCCAGAAGTTCATAGAGACAGGTGTGCCGGCAGGCAGCGTTGTGGTTACGCCATCATTTTCGGTGATGATCGTATCTCCTTCCTTTCTAATATTATACATTTCCCGTATGCAGGTGAGGTTGCCGTGATCGTCGGTTTGACAGACACCGCGGGATACGGAGCCGTTCTCCGACAGCGTCTTCTCAAGACGATAACCAACCATGGCACATTGCGGTGTGTGGTCTCCGTTTTCTTCTTGCAAAAAACCGGCAATGGTTTGAAATGCGTCCGCCCCATAGAAATCATCGGCATTGATAACAGTGAATGGCGTGTCGATAGCCTTTTTTGCCATCAGGAAAGCATGCGCAGTGCCATAAGGTTTCACTCGTTCGGGATGGGGCGTGAAACCGTCAGGTAACGAGTCTAACTCTTGGAAAACGTAATCGACACGGATTAGCTCTCTGTATTTAGGAATGATAGATTCGCAAAAAGTGTCTTCCATCGATTTGCGAATGACAAAAACAACTCGGTCGAAACCGGCCGAGATAGCATCTTTTACGGAATAATCCATGATCGTCTCCCCGTTTGGTCCCAGTTGATCCAATTGTTTCAAACCGCCATAACGACTGCCCATGCCGGCTGCCAATATCAAAAGTGTTGGTCTATTTTTCATCTATATATTTTTTTATCAAGTATTTGTCTTTGTATTTATCTATAACCATATTGATGGCTTTGTTCACTTCTTCGACTGTGCCCACGCACTCAAACGGTTTGTTTTCAGCAATTCCCGTGAGTTCGCGGAAGTAGGGTAGGAGCGAGGGTTTATCCAAAAGATCTTCTCCGAAAATCGCAATTAATTGCTCTTCGCTGATGTATGGAGCTAATATGATGGCAGTGAAAAGACATTTCGGACAGTTGCAGCACCATCTGTTTTCTTTACTCCCAGCATTGCAACTTCGAAAAATCGGGAAATAATCGGGGTAATTGGCAAACATTGCCGCAATTTGAAGTTCGTTATATGGACGCAAGTAGCTGTAGTAATGAGCAACGTTACTCATGTTGCTGGCAACGTACGCCCGAAAATCCTGCTCGAATTCCAACGACTTGGAATATTGGTGGTTGATATCGGTGCCGGGAATGGTCGGTTCGTTAGCGCTGGATTCATTCGAGAGTGCGATTTCTCTGATGTCAGTGGTATAAGCGGCTAATAATGAATGAAACGCAAGCATAGCGGAAAAAGGAGTGTGCCCGTTGAGGAAACCTTGCCGGTTCAATTCCAACAGTTGCGGATCGATTTCGCGGTTCAGGATGATGATTTCGTTTTTACCATGGAAACCGGCGGTAGCGGAACAGGCCAGCGTGGCTTCCCGCGGATTGATGATGAAAGGGACAACTTCGTTTTTTATCCTCAGCTTTTCTAATGTTACTACGGAATCTTTTCCGCCGCCGATCGGAACGATAATGCGGTCAGATGTTGCGATTTGTTGGTATTCAAAATTGTCGATGGCAATAGCATTGTCGTCGAATGAAAAGGTGATGAACGGTATGTCATGCGTGTCAATCCCATTTTGATAGAAAAATTCACCCAATCCTTTGTGAAAGAGTTTCAACCAGAAAGCTTGCTGTTCTTCATTCAACTTATAATTACGAATGTGTATGACCGGCGAACAAACACACTTCCAGTAACTGATTAACTCGATCATGCCGATATGGAAAATGAGTCCTTTTAACAAATTATCATCGATATTCCTTCGGCAATAGTTGCCCGGTTGCAACTGCATTAAAGGCTCGAAACGGTACGTGTCCCCAATTCTGAAATCGAAGGAGTAGTTGAGAGTGCCGTTTTCATCAATCTGAAAATCAAAACCGTAGTAGGTGAAAATAGGATGTTTTTCGCGTAAAGAATAGAATAAATTTTGATTGTCAGTACGCATGTTAATAAATTAATCGAACAAGGTCTTTTTTTAATTGTTTTTAGCCAAAACTGTGGTATGAAAATAGTATTTTTGCCTTGCTAAAGGGCAGGCAAAAATAATAAAAATTGGCTTATGCGATTTCCTACTGATTTTATGAAAGTTAACTCCACGGGATTGGAACCGGCCGTGGGCAGAGTGCTTATCTCAGTGCCTTTCTATAACGACATATTCTTCAATCGTGCCGTGGTCTTGCTCACTGATTATAGTCCGGAATCTACGGTGGGGCTGATTTTGAACAAGCCCAGCGACAGCACGGTGAATGAGATAATCCCTTCGATCAAAATTGACGAGAGTGTTTATCTTGGAGGCCCGGTTCTTTCGGAAATGCTGTTTGGTATTCATAATCATCGTCATGGTGGAAACGAACCTCCACTACTGAAAAATGTTTATGTTGGTTATGATGATATCCTGCTGGCCTTGATTGAAAACGACGCTATTCCACAGTTGCGTTATAAGTTTTTTGTGGGATATTCCGGTTGGTCGCCCGGACAGCTGGATGACGAGATTAGCCGCTCGATGTGGGTGGTGAGTCAAGAGAACGAAGAGTTTATCTTTAACACCTCTCCTGAAAAGATGTGGGAAACCGCTGTGAAAAATCTCGGACAAGAGTACCGGCACTGGCTCTCATTCCCCAAACATATTGAGGATAATTGATCGAAACGTGTTGATTTTCTTTTTTTTCCAACTCTTATTATAGACTTTCTTCTGGGGGTGCGTGAACCCGAGTTTTTTTATGTAAGTTTGCCCACCCATTATGTGATGGGCTTAATGTCTGGTTATTAACATATTAACATTTTAACAAATCAATTCTAACATCAACAATTAATGAAAAAGACATTTTCTAAATTCTGCGCGACCATTTTCTTAATGTCGCTATGGCTCTTTGTAGCTAACTCTTCTCAAGCCGCTGTCCATCATTCTCAAGCCGCGAATGATACGCCCGACAGTTGCTACATCCGGGAACTTCCCTATAATGAGGATTTCGATTCTTCTACAACACTTCCCCCTTGCTGGATAGGGCATAATTCAGTGTCAATACATTCAAATATCCGATACACTACCCCGCCAAACTCACTCTCTCTCGTAGGCGGTTCATCAGCGACAGCTATCGCTATTCTTCCGCCATTTGATCGATCGCTTATCAATATCAATGAATTAAAAGTTACATTTATGGCAAGAGCAGGGAGCAGTACCAAAGGCACGCTTCGCTTGGGTGTTTTGACCGATCCGACCCGTCCGGAAAGCACCTTTTCCGAGGTGGATAAAATTGAGTTGCAAAGTGTGACGGAATTTAGAGGTACCACTTTTAATGTCAAAAATTATACGGACACAGGTTGTTATCTAGCCTTTGCGTGGGACTCGGAGGGAGCGGGTATTTTTATTGATAGTATTAGAATTGAAGCTGATGCCAGTTGCAATCCGGTTCGAAATGTGGAGCTGTTAAATACAACGGGAGAGTCTGCGAATATTGGCTGGGAAGGAAGCGCCGGCAATTACCTTGTGGCATATTCCGAAGCCGGATATGATGACTGGCAATATCGAACCACTGAAAATGAGTCTATTTTGCTAACGGGCTTAAACCCAGTTTCGGCGTACTCCTTTGTGGTAAAAAGCCTCTGCGCAACCGATACCAGCGAAGGCGTCTCCTTGTCATTCTATACTACATGTAATACTTATTATGATTTTTTCACATTGGATAACGACACGGTTAACACAGACGGGGATATGTTGCCCACAACATACACCCGCGGTTATTCCTATGCACAACAGATCTACTTGGCAGAAGAAATCAACAACTCCGATATCATCACCGGCATGGCATTTCAATATACCGGAACCGCTGATATGACCCGGAAAATGTCACTCTATTTAGGACTTACCCAAGACACTGTATTTCAAAATAACACAGCTTGGATCAGCGACACTTCCCTGACGAAAGTTTTTGAAGGTGATGTTACATTCGTTGCTGGCGGCAAAGATAACTGGACGGATATACGTTTTACCACGCCGTTTGAATACGATGGCACAAGCAATGTGGTTATTGCTATAGATGACAATACAGGAACCGGTTACATGCATGGCGCATTACCCAGCTATTTCCAAACGCTTTCCGGAACGCACGAACGAAGCATTTATCATTATGATCATTTTGTAAATATCTCTCCGTCAGCTCCGTCAGCTGCCATCGGAACGAGTACCTATCGAAATGCTATTCAATTTTTAGCTTGCAGCTACATCAACTGCATCACACCGCAATCCTTGACAGCCTCCGAAATCGCACCCAATAGTGTGGAAATCAGTTGGGTTGAGTTAGGGAGTGCGCACGAGTATGAATTTTGTCACAGAAAAACCGGTGGCGCATGGATATGCGATCAGGTGGAATATAAGACGAATGAGGCTTTATACGATTTGGATGCGGCTACCGGCTACGAAGTGAGGGTGAGAGGGATTTGCTCCGAAGAGGATACCACTGATTGGGTTTCGGTTTCCTTCACTACAGAGTGTGACTTTGACACTATTCCTTACCGGCAAAATTTCGACACATACACCAGTAATCAACTGCCGGCATGTTGGAACGCTCTCGGCGCAGGAAGCAGCAACTACCCATCCGTGTATCAAGAGGCAAACAGCTCACACTATGTTAGTGCGTATTCTTCATTGACGATGAAAGATTCGTATGTGGGAGCCACGTTCGCGGTTCTTCCCGCTTTCGAAAGCTACCTCCCCGAACTGCAAATCTCCTTTATGGCTAAAACTACCGATACAACTTCCGGCACTTTGACGGTGGGTGTGATGACCGACCCGATAGATTCCACTACATTCGCTGCCGTGAGCGCCATCATCCCCGCGCAGAATGATCAATGGGCGAAATATACCGTGCGTTTCGACGAATACATGGATGGAGGCGAATATATCGCGTTTAAATGGGAAAATGGTGACGGAAATACTTTCTATATTGATGATATCATGGTGGATACGATCCCGTCATGTTATGCTCCTGTTTCGCTTACGTTGGAGCAAATAGGCAAGACAAACGCTACCCTTAGTTGGACGGACACAGAAGGCGGTAGCTGGGAAATCGCTTACGGAACAGCCGGCTTCAATCTGGCATCAGAAGGGACAATTATTGCCACATCAAGCAATCCGCACACATTGACCACACTTGAATCCAATACACATTACGATTTTTATCTTCGTCGCGTATGTGATGAGGGTGATTTCAGTGAATGGACAGATGCCGTATCGGGAAAAACCGCACAAATACCGGCGTCAATTCCTTATGCTTTCGACTTTGAAACGAGCTCTGAAAATCGCAATTGGACGATGGTCAATAGCAACCGGAATAAATGGGTTATTGACACGGCTACCAACAACACCTTCGGCGGTTCACAATCGTTGTATGTGTCTGCGGATAGCGGAGCTACTCATAGTTATGCCAACTATTTTGCGACAAGTATTTGGGCATACCGCGACTTTTGTTTCCCCAGCGGACCACATGAAGACTATATGCTCACTTTCGACTGGAAGGGGAAAGGGCAAAGCAACCTTGACTACTTGAGCGTTTATATTGGCGCGCCGGCTCCTGTGACTGCCGGTTCCAATAGTGCTCCTGCCAATGCTTTCTGCCTCTTCTCTAAACTCAACCTCAATGATGCGTGGAGAAGTGATTCCATCTCATTAAACGGCCATATCACCTCTGATACCTGCCGTCTTTACTTTTTGTGGACCAATGACGGAAGCAACGGAGAACAACCGCCGGCAGCAATCGACAATATCTCTATTCGCTACTCTCCTTGTTTAGCTCCCACAGATATCGTTATCGACAGTATTGACACGGAATCAGCAAAGATATCCTGGGATGCTGAAAACGGAATAGAGTGGGTTGTTCGCTATAAATCAGAAGATGATGATGAGTATCAAATAGATACTGTAATGACGAACTCCTACGATTTTACAGAACTTACCTCTTCTACCCATTATTTAGTAGAGATATTCTCTATTTGCGGAGAGAAGAGAATCAGCGCCGCGATTGACACTTCCTTTACCACCGATGAATTCATCCCTGATCCTGTATATTATACGATCACGGCAACAGCTGATGCCGGAGGAACAATCACCCCTTCCGGAGAGATCAGAATTTTAGAGGGAACGGACACCACTTTCCATATCCTTCCAAACGAAGAGTATGTTATCCAATCCGTATTGGTCAATGAAGTAAATGTGGGAAATGTCACATCCTATACTTTCCGGAATGTGCAGGGAGATTCTTCTATCAGGGTGATATTCCAAGTGGGTATAAACGAGGTAGAGATCGAAAACAACATTATCCTTTATCCTAACCCTGCCCGAAATGTTCTAACGATTAAGACCGATAGAGAATTTGACAACTATACTATCCTGAATGATTTGGGGCAAATTATACGCACCGAAAATATCAGCGGAAACTCTTTCCTAATTCATGTTGAGGAGTTGCGAAATGGTATCTACTTCATCTTGTTTAGAGGAGATGGTGTCATGGCAACTAAAAAATTCATCAAAGAATAGACGCGAAAAATGAACGGGATATTATAATCCCGATATACGCAACAAACTAGCGACAGCCCTTTTCTTCTCGTGCATTGGCAACATGTACAGAAAGAAAAGGGCTGTCGCTATAAATTTAGTTCCCATACCTGTTATTTCAGTATTACGAACTTCTTCTTTTTCTATCGCTTCTTCAGGCGAAGATTATAGGTAACTACTCACCCCTCTAATACTGTTACAATGAGACAACGTTAGCTCACTCCGTCAGGGATGACAGCTTGGTAGAAAGGGAACTTTTGGGGAGTTTGATTACTTGGGATCAAAAGTACAGATTCAGTACAATCACATCCCCTTCGTTGCCGAGTTTGCCGAGTAACCGTAATGTCCGGCGCAACTCTTGCTCGAAGCCGTCACATTGAGAGCCGGCGATGTTGATCATGCTGGGGGCGCCTTGTGCATTCACGATGAAAGAAACGGAAACCCGTCCTTTTAAATCAGGGCAAACAGCCTTGTTAAAGTAGAAGAGGATTTGTGACTCAGTTACCGGAGCAATACCTTGCGAGGGAGCCGGTAGCACAATGGGGTATCCTCCTCCTCGCACTCGAACGCCGTCGATGATAATTACCTCGCCATCGGAACGGTTTCCCCTGACGCTCATGATCTCGCCATCCATAGAAGAGACACCTTCGGCAGTTCCCAACTCTTTTTTCGGATCGTAATTGTCATTCTGTTTTCTATAAAATGCTAAAGCGGAGGAGTCAAGCATGGGTTTTGCGGGGCTTGATGCTTGATCGTAGAGCGTGATGGCATCCTTGTCGCTTACTTCCTCTTCTGCCATTTCGTCTATGTTGTATTCGAGAAAGGAAATATCGTAATCGGCGATATCTTCATCGACAATATTCAGCGCTAAATCCATCGATTTTTCTTTTTCAGGGTGCGGCGGCGGCGCACTCGCTTCTACACCTGAACCGATTTCCTCACTGTTGCCAATGGTTGATGCCGTAGTGAGGTCATCTTCGTTTATGATTGGCTTTGAAACTGGGGATGATTCTTGTTTTGATTCATCCAAAGAAAGTAATGCTTCTTGTTGATTATTAAGAAAATATAAAGTCAGAACTCCACCGATGATCAGGATGGCGTATGAAGCGGCAATTGCCAAACGTTTGCGGTTGGGGAGCCAGAATCGTTTTTTCCGTTCCGATTTTTCCTTCACTTGTGATTGCAGAAAGTCAATATCGGCGCTCAAATCTTCGTCGAACCGGGCATAACCATCGAGTGCGTCGTGCAGGAATGGATCGCGCATAGCCTCCTTTTCGATCCTGTTCGCCTCCCGCCCCCGGCGTTTTCCTTTAATGTAATCCGGTAAGTTCACCTCTATTGGTTTAAAATATTGATAATGCAACTTTTCAAATTGCGCTTCCCATTTTGAATGTAGCTTTTCACCTTGTTCATAGTGTATCCTGTTTTTTCCACAATATCTAAGTAAGAATGACTTTCAAGATAAAAAAAGCGGATGCTTTTGCGCTGTTCTTCCGGCAGTGTTCCCATGCAATATTCCAACGCTTTTATCTCGGCTTCGTTTTGTGGCTCTTCCATAAGAGTGAAGAAATCCTCATTTTCCATAATCGCCTCCTCGTTTTCCATAATCTCCTCGTTTTTCTGCTCTTTTAACAAATGGTAGCAGTGGTTTTTGGATACGGTATAAATCCACGATTTAAAATGCGTGATTTGATAACCGGCTATTTTGTTGGCTAACATTTCATAGATATCCATTACCGCGTCTTTGGCCGTTTCCCGGTTATGCAAATATTTGAGACATAGCCCGTAAATAAGCGAAATATAACGATTGTACAATATGCCCAGCCAGATTGTGTCGCCCGAACTCTTGTAGCGATCCAATAACTCTTCATCACTATATTTTGCGTATTTATCTTTTGCCAAAACGGGATGTTAATTTAGAAGAAACGCACAAAGATAATTTTTTTTTCACCCTCTTTATGGAATTAGATATGAAAATTCCTCTTTACATAGAATTTGTCAGTATTAATCTTAAAAAATCAAAGTTATGAAGGCGAAAAGTAAAACACTGTTTTTAATAATTTTATCATCCATTATTTCCCATTTCTCACTATTGGCACAACGTCCGGTGCATGTGTTTGGTCAGGTGTTGGATGAGTATAAAATTCCTATTAGCGAGGCGAAGATTGCTATTCCCAGACAAGCAAGAACAATCACTACAGACAGTGTAGGGTTTTTCAGTTTTTTTGCCTACCTCGGAGACAATGTTGTTTTTTCGAAAGCAGATTCTGTTTGGAAATTTGTGACTATTGACCAAGCGGAGTTGGAGGTGATTTTGATTCAGGATAGGTGGTATGAACCTATTGGTAATATTATGTCAGTTCGAGGCGACCGTTCAGAGAAAGTGATTAGCATTGAAGATGCTAAAAAGCGCAAATCAAGTTTTAAAAGTAAGAAGAAGACAGTGAAAAAGAGATAATAAATGTTGTAACGTGGATTCAATAAATGGAATTGATTTGCGTGAAAATAAATATAAAATATTGAATATTAGAAATATAAAACAATACTATAAAATATAAACATTATGAAAACGAGAAACACCATCAAGATCATCGGTTTGATCATTTTAGGAGGAATAGTATTACAACTGGCGATCGGTTGTAAAAGTAATCGAAAAGATATTTCGAGTGTAACACCTGGCGAAGAGTTGCCATCCAGTGCTTTAAACTCTACAAAAAAAACGATAACGCAACAAGATACGACAGTGGCTAAAAATACCGCCATATCTTCGGATGCCATTTCGAAGGAAGCCGAAAAAGAGGGGCTTGTATTCTGTCGGAATAGTGAGACGCAGCTTGTGGAAATGACCGAATTTTTAGTTGAATATGATTGCTGTGCGGAGGTAGCTTACGGTTTTGGAAATGGGAGTGGCACCGCATTTTGTCCGACATTCCGACAAGACGAGTATAACAATGAGGAATACAATTCCTTTGTTGAAAATAGTTTCAAGCGGGTCAATGCAGAACCCCTCTCCACTTTTTCCTTAGATGTTGATGCGGCTTCCTATTCCAATATGCGGCGTATGATCAACCTTGGTAAATTTCCGCCGGCAGATGCGATCCGAACGGAGGAGCTAATCAATTACTTTCATTACGATTATGAGAAACCGGTCGGGAATGATCCTGTAAAAATAAACAGTGAAATTACAGCTTGCCCATGGAATAAAGCGCATTATTTAGTTAAAATCGGCGTAAAAGCGAAAGAGATCCCCTCGCAGAACCTGCCCGCCTCAAACTTTGTCTTCCTCATCGACGTGTCCGGCTCCATGTATGGGCCTACCCGCTTGGACCTGGTGAAATCCTCGCTGAAGTTATTGGTGAATAATTTGCGGGAAAAGGATCGTGTGGCTATTGTGGTCTATGCCGGCGCGGCCGGCGAGGTGCTGCCATCCACTTCCGGCGCGGACAAGCAGAAGATCATGGAGAAGATCAATGAGCTTACGGCGGGCGGTTCTACGGCGGGCGGCTCGGGTATCCGGTTGGCTTACAAAATAGCGGAAAAGAATTTTATCCCCAACGGGAATAACCGCGTGATAATCTGCACTGACGGGGATTTTAATGTTGGAGTATCCAGCAACAGCGATCTAGAGAAAATGATCGAGGAGAAACGCGGGAGTGGTGTCTTCCTGACAGTATTGGGTTATGGCATGGGTAATTACAAGGATAGTAAGATGCAGGTGCTGGCGCAGAAGGGTAATGGTAACCACGCTTACATAGATAACATTCAAGAGGCCAATAAAGTATTGGTGAACGAGTTTGGCAGTACGATGTACGCCGTGGCCAAGGATGTGAAGATTCAGGTGGAGTTTAACCCGCAGCATGTTGCGCAATACCGGTTGGTCGGTTACGAGAGCCGGTTGCTTGCCAAGGAGGATTTCAACGACGACACGAAAGATGCGGGAGAGTTGGGCGCGGGCCACACTGTGACCGCCCTTTATGAGCTGATCCCCGTGGGCGTGAAGAGCAATTTTAACACTGTTGACCCGCTGAAATACCAAAACAAGGAATCGGAAGAGATAAATTATAAAGCCTCTTTTTCCGATGAGTTGATGACGGTCAAGCTTCGTTATAAAGAGATCGATAGTGAGGTCAGTAAAAAAATCGAGCAGGTGGTGAAACGTGAAATGATAGGCAAGGCTGCCAGCGAAGATTTCAACTTCATCGTTTCCGTAGCTCTCTTCGGGCAGCTGTTGAAAAACTCTGATTTTGTAAAAAATGCGACCTATAACGATGTGATTGCTCTTGCCAATAAGGGAATCGGGAAAGATGAACAAGGGTATCGAAAAGAATTTGTCAGATTAGTGGAAGCCGCAAAGCAGTTGAAAAAGTAGTTCGTTCTCAAAAAATGGTCATTTAAATTGATTTATTATTTTCAATTTGCTTATTCTATTTTATTTCTATATCCCAAATTCCACATGTGCGCTCTAATTCAATCAAAGAGAGCGCACAATTATATAATATTTCATTGTAATTTATTTGTACATCATTGTAAGTACGTTGAGCATTGAGCGTTTCGAGGATTCCGGTTTCTCCGCGTTCGTAGCTGTAAACTATTTTTTCGAGGATGAATTCGGCTTCTTCCAACATGCCGGAATTAAATTGTTCCACTTGACGGCAACAAATCAGATATTTATTGTATGCCTGCATGACTTCCGAAGCGATTTGTTGTTCAACAGCTTCGTATTCCAACTCACTCTGTTTGACAGCAAATTGGGCGGCATGTATTTCTCCCTTATTTGTATTGGAAAATTTCAACGGAATGCTGATTCCTGCAGTAATGCCTTTAAAAGCAGGTGCGGGTGCAATTTCATTCCGCACTTCGGACGAATAACTTCCGCCGATGCTGACACCTAATTCTATTGCTCGATTGGCTTTTGCTAAACGTAAATTGCTTTGTGACACCTCTTTCGATTTTAGGACGGCTTGCAAATCTGTACGATTGTTTTGTGCTGTGATAATCAATTGCTGTAAATCGAAATTGCGTTTTGAATAGAATAATTCTCCTGCAATTGAATCGGGCATTACTAAATTCTTGCTCCCTTGAAACAATAATAACTGTATCAAAACTTCCTGCAAATCCGCTTCGCTCGAATAAACATCATTGAGCATGTTTGATGCTTCGAGTTTGGATTGGCGGGCATCAACTTCCATGATGGACCCCAAACGATAACGAATGCTGTCGGCTTTCGCTAATTCAAGCATTCGAAAATAGGATTGTTGTTGGATTTTATACATTTTGTTCTGTTTCAATGCGGTAAGATAAGCAATGGTGGCATCTGCTCGCAAGTTGCGGAAATAGTCTTCGAGTAGGGCTTCTGTCATCTCTTTTTCGCTTTTTGCGACATTCATCTGTGCTTTTCGTTTTCCTCCCAAATTGAAATCATAACTTAATTCGGCATCAATACCATAACCCATTTGCATATTCCAATTTTGATTATTGCCGTAACTGACCGATAATTCGGGGTCGGAAAAGATTTTGGAGGCTTTTAGATTGGCATCGGCAATATCTACATTGTATTTTTCAATCAGATAACTGATATTGTTATTTTTTACATTTTCTAAGTATTGCTCGAATGTCAATATAGGTTTTTCCTGTGCTTTAAGAGTTAGTGTAAAACACAGAAGAAAGACTGTTGTTATGATTGGTTTTATATTTTTCATGCGACATTTTCATTAAGAGTTTCTTTTTTCAAATTTCTTTTCTCCAACATATAATAAAGCGTTGGCAATACATAAAGCGTTAATACCGTTCCGAACAGCAATCCGTAAACGATTACAGTTGCTAACGGACGTTGCACATCGGAGCCTATTCCGTGTGAAAGTGAAGCCGGAAGTAATCCGAGAATGGCGACCGTTGCAGTCATCAATACCGGGCGTAATCGGTGCGATGAGCCTGAGATTACCGCTTCTTTTAATTCCGTTCCCCGTTTTCGTAATATATTGATATGCGAAATCATAATCACGCCATTTTGAAGAAATACACCAAACAGTGCGATAAATCCTACTGCCGATGAGATATTGAAAGTCATTCCGCGAATGACTAATGCCAACATCCCTCCGAAAACAGCCAACGGCAACATACCTATAAGCAATCCCGCCTGACGGAATTTTCCGAAAGTAAAGAACAGAAGTAAAAACATTACAGCTAAGGTAATTGGCATAATCACAGCCAAACGGCTAAATGCCCGATGCTGGTTTTCCAATTGTCCAACCCAATGAAAGCGAAATTTGGAATGGTCGTAATTTACCTGTTGTTCTATTTTTTCTTGTGCATCTTTAACGAATGAAGTCAAATCTCGCCCTCTCGGATTCACGCGCACGGTAACAAAACGCTGATTCATTTCGCGGGAAATCATACTTGCTCCGGCAGTCATTCTAATTTCAGCTACTTGCGATAAAGGGATTTTAATTCCAGAACCGGAAGTCAGCATCAGATTGCCGATTTTTTCAGGCGTATCGCGCGATTCTTCTTTGTAACGGCAAATCACATCATACACTCGGCTGTCGATAAACACCTGCGAAACAGCCATTCCGCCAATAGCGACTTCTATCAACTCGGCAACATCAGCGACATTTAAGCCATATTGAGCGATTTTGTCGCGGTCGGCAACAATTTGAAGTTGAGGCAAGAAAGGTTCTTCCATAATGCCGACATCGGTAGCTCCTTCCACATCTTTCAACACTTCCGCAATTTGCTCGGCAATACGGCGACTTTCTGTAATATCTTCGCCAAAAATTTTAATGGCTAAATCACTGTGCGCTCCCGCAATTTGGTCCATTACCATATCAATAATTGGTTGCGAAAAACCGGCATTATATCCGGACATCGTGTCAATCATCGCCTCCATATCGGCAATCAAATCTGATTTTCGGCGACCGTTTTTCCATGTATTGTATGGTTTCAGCCCGACCATTACCTCAATATGTGAAAATGAAAATGGACAAATACCCTCGTCGTCGCGTCCTGTTTGCGTCATGGCATAAGTTACCTCGTCGAAATCTTTAATTTTATCGCGAAGCACGGTTGCCATTTCGGACGATTTTTCGAGCGACATTCCGGGAGGAAGTTGCACTTGAAGCCAAATACTCCCTTCGTCCAACTGAGGCATAAAGTCTTTTCCGACAGAAATTGAAAGCCCGATAACGGTAGCCAGAACAATTGTAATTGGAGCGAATATCTTCTTTGGAACAGCGACAAGTTTCGCGGTGTGACGTTTGTAGATTTCCGTCAATCGTTCGAGCCAACGGTTATGATAGACTTTCTGAGGTTTTCTGTAAACGGCAAAAGCTAATCCGGGAATCAGAATCAATGCCGATGCCAATGCGCCCAACAGTGCGAAACTCAAGGTGAAAGCCATTGGCGTAAAAAGTTTTTGTTCTACTCTTTCAAACGCAAACAACGGCATGTAAGCAATAATGATAATCAGCGTGGCGAAGAAAATAGGCTTGGCAACTTCGGTTACACGTTTGGCAATATTGGCTTTGTCTAACGGTAAATCGGGATTATCTTCACGCTTTTTGAGAATTGTTTCCATCATTACGATGGTTCCGTCCACAATAATTCCGAAATCAATTGCGCCCAAAGAGAGCAAATTGGCGGGAATATCGGTTAACCACATCAAGATGAATGCTATTAACAGCGAAACAGGGATGGTAATGGTGGCGAGCAACGCACCTCTCGGACTTCCGAGAAATATTATTAATACGCCGATAACCAATAAAATACCAAATAAAAGCGTATGCGAAATTGTATTCAGTGTAGCGTCAACTAATTCCGTCCTATCATAGAAAGTATGAATCTTTACGCCTTCGGGTAAACCACTTTCATTTAGTTCATCTACGGTTTCCTGTATTTTTTCAAGGACTTACGACGGATTTTCGTAACGCAACAGACATACCATTCCTTCTACGCCATCTTCATAATTCACGTCGTTATCCAGATAACCGAAAATTCCTTTGCGTTCGAGGTTTCCATATTTTAATTCGCCCAAATCCTTAATGTAAATAGGCGCTCCGCCAACACTTTTTACCACAACATTACCCAAATCCTGCAAGTCGCTCACCAATCCCACACCGCGCACTACGTAACTTAAATCTCCGCGAATCAGCGTACTTCCTCCCGCGTTGGAGTTATTCAGTTCTATGGATTCGGTAACTTCGCTCAGAGAAAGGTTGTATTTGGCTAATTTGTCGGGGTCGATTTCTATTTGAAATTGCGTGGTTAATCCGCCGAAATTGGAAACTTCGGCAATTCCGTGAATCTGTGTCAATCGTGGAATAATTATCCAATGATTGATTTCAGTGAGTTCCCGCAGACTTTTATTTCCGGTAACGATATAACGATAAATTTCGCCTGTTGGCGAAGTCAGCGGGTCGAGTGCAGGTTGCGCCCCGAAAGGTAAATCCACCTCATTGATGCGTTCCAACACTCGCTGACGCGCCCAATAATCATCTATCCCATCTTCAAAAACAAGCGTGATTTTAGATATTCCGAAGAAATTTTTACTCCGCATCACTTTCAAACCCGGAATGCCGTTGAGTTCGCGTTCCAACGGAATGGTTATCTGTTGTTCTATTTCCGAAACTGCCAATCCCGGTACTTGCGTAGCCACGCCGACCGAAACGTCGGCAATATCGGGATAAGCGTCAATAGCAAGTTGTTTCCAAGCGTAAATTCCTATCGCTGAGATAATAACAAATATGGTTACTATCAGCCAACGGCGTTCTATTAATTGATTGATAATCTTTTTCATAATCAATTCCCCATTAAATAAATACCGCCTTGCGAAACAATCACATCCCCTGTTTGCAGTCCGTCGAGAATCAGTATTTCCTGTTGGTTTGCCGTCATTGCTTTAACAGAGCGTTTAACAAATTCGCCTTTCCCTGTCTGCACAAAAACATACGATTTATCTTCATTTTGCAACAAAGCCGTTGAAGGAATGACGATGGATTCTTTGGGGGTATTGATAAAATGAACGCTGGCAAACATGCCCGGTTTCAGTTTACGGTCTTTATTATCGCAAGTAATCAACACTTGTATTGAACGCGTTTCTTCGTCGAGTAATTCGCTGATAAACGAAATCGTTCCGATGATGAGTTGTTCGGGATTAGCGTCGGTACGGATTTCCACTTTGTCATCTTTGCACAAAGAGCCGATATTTTTTTCTTTTACCTGCGCCACAACCCAGATTTGACTGAGGTCGGCAACTATCGCTAAAGGTTCAGCATCGCTTTTCACATATTGTCCGATAGTAATATTAGTCTGCACCACTTCACCGGCAATGGGTGAAACAACTTTCAACGCCTGTCCCATATCAATCCCATTCGGGTCAATATGCAATAGTTTCAAGTTGGCTACCGCGTTTTCGTAATCTTTGAATGCCATTTCATAATCGGCTTCGGCTTCTTCCAATTCTCGAACGACTCCAACGCCGTTCTTTACTAAATCTCTTTGGCGTTGAAGATTTGTTTCTTTCATTTTCTTAGTTTGAAGCGATTGAAAGTAATCTTTTACGGTTTCGGAAAATTCAGCGGAATACATTTCAAACAAAGGTGTTCCGGTATTTACTTTTTGTCCGAGTTTGACAA
>JAJDJJ010000039.1 GCA_030267125.1 Bacteroidales bacterium OttesenSCG-928-B11 | reverse complement strand
GCGATGGCGAAAGAAAGTTCGAGAGAAGAGGTGATGGCGAGAGAAAATTCGAGAGAAGAGGTGACGGTGAGAGAAAACCGTTTAAGAAGTTTGACGATGAAAAGCCGCGTCGCAAACGCCGCGATGTAACTGCCGAGTCAGAAATATTATCCGAAATCGTGGAAAAACGTAAACGCGAAGGTCGTCAAGCTCCACAAAAGCAGAAGATTCTATCTTTAGAATATGAGGAAAAATACGGCCCGATCCGGTTGAACAAGTACATCGCCAATGCAGGTATTTGCTCCCGCCGCGATGCCGACACGCTCATCACAACTGGTGCGGTAACTGTTAATGGTCAGATTGTTACAGAACTTGGAACAAAAGTGATGCCTACCGATGAGGTGCGTTTCGGCGACAAGGTATTACGTCGCGAAGACCCGGTTTACATCCTTCTTAATAAACCCAAAGATTATATTACCACCACTTACGACGAACGCGACCGCAAGGATGTGATGGAGTTGATCAGAGGCGCCTGCAAAGAACGCGTCTATCCGGTTGGACGGTTGGACAAAAACACCACCGGTTTGCTGCTCTTCACCAACGATGGCGAGATGGCGAAAAAACTAACGCATCCCAAACATAATATTCGAAAAACATATCACGTGGAGTTGGATAAAAAACTATCGACCACAGATTTTAATACTATTCTCGAAGGCATTGAGCTAAATGACGGCATGATTCAAGCGGACGAGTTGGCTTATATCGGCGAGACCAAACGCGAAATAGGCATCACCATTCATTCAGGAAGGAATCGCATTGTACGCCGCGTTTTCGAACATTTAGGCTACGATGTGATAAAACTCGACCGTACCGTTTTTGCCAATCTTAACAAGAAAAATTTACCTCGCGGGAAATGGAGATTCCTGAGTGAGGCAGAAATAAATATCCTAAAAATGATATAAACTCCTTTAACTTCTTAATTTAAAGTTATAAACCAAAAAAAATATATGCAAAAAATCAGAAACATAGCTATCATTGCCCACGTTGATCACGGCAAAACCACCTTAGTTGACAGACTCTTACACCAAGCCCACATCTTTCGCGAGAACCAGCAAACTCAAGACTTAATTTTGGATAACAACGATTTGGAGCGGGAGCGGGGAATCACCATCCTGTCCAAAAACGTTTCCGTTCGCTATAAAGATGTGAAAATTAATGTGATCGATACTCCCGGGCACAGTGATTTTGGGGGTGAAGTGGAGCGTGTTCTCAACATGGCTGATGGCGTGCTACTGGTTGTTGACGCTTTAGAGGGACCGATGCCTCAAACCCGTTTCGTGACCCAAAAGGCTATCGAATTGGGATTGAAACCAATCGTAGTGATAAACAAGGTAGATAAACCGAATTGTACTCCCGACTTGGCACAAGAAGCGGTTTTCGAACTAATGTTCAACCTTGGAGCAACAGAGGAACAACTTGATTTTCCGACTGTTTACGGCTCGGCAAAACAAGGGTGGATGGGACCCGATTGGAAAACACCAACCGATGATATCAGTTATCTTTTTGAAAAAATCATAGAACATATTCCCGAACCTGTACAGGAAGAAGGAAGCTTGCAATTGATGATCACTTCGCTGGATTACTCCTCGTATGTAGGAAGAATTGCTGTGGGACGGTTAAAACGCGGAACGCTGGATTGGGGTCAAAATGTATCTTTAATCAAACGAGACGGCACTGTCTTGAAGTCTAAAGTAAAAGAACTTTACGTTTTTGAAGGATTGGGAAAAGAGAAGATGAAAGAGACGGTTTATCCCGGTGAGATCTGTGCAATTCTCGGGTTGGATGATTTTGAAATTGGTGACACGGTGGCCGATTTTGAAGATCCCGAGCAACTGACTCCAATCAAAGTGGATGAACCTACGATGAGTATGTTATTCACCATCAACAACTCTCCTTTTTATGGACAAGAGGGAAAATATGTAACCTCCAGGCACTTACGAGACCGGTTGTTTTCCGAATTGGAAAAAAATCTTGCACTCAGAATCCAAGAGGGATATTCGCCGGATATGCTGAATGTATATGGCCGCGGTATTCTTCACCTTTCGGTGTTGATCGAGACGATGCGCAGAGAGGGTTATGAATTGCAGGTTGGCCAACCGCAAGTCATTTTAAAAGAGATCGACGGCGTGACCCACGAACCGATTGAGCAGTTGACAGTACTCGTACCTGAGGAGTTCCAAAGCCGCGTAATCGATTATGTCTCTCGTAAAAAGGGAGAACTTTTCTCCGTGGATACGGTAGGCGACCGCGTACACCTCGAATTTTATATCCCCTCACGCGGAACAATCGGATTGCGTAACCAGATCCTGACGGCAACAGAAGGCGAGGCGATCATGTCGCACCGTTTTCACGAATATCAACCTTGGAAAGGTGATATTCCCGGTCGTCATGCAGGTTCACTCATCTCTATGGAAACCGGCCAATCCTACTCATACGCTATCGACAAATTGCAAGACCGCGGCAGCTTTTTTGTTGAACCTGGCGATCAAGTGTATGCAGGTCAAGTAATTGGTGAGCACATCCGCCAAGATGATTTGGTGATAAACGTATGTAAATCCAAAAAACTGACCAACATGCGCGCCTCCGGATCAGACGAAAAATTACGGATTGCTCCCGCCATCAAAATGTCTCTCGAAGAGTATATGGAATTTATCGGCAAAGATGAATACTTAGAAATAACCCCTGTTTCTTTGAGGCTTCGGAAAATCTTATTGGACGAAACCGATCGGAAAAGAGCTGCGAAGAGTGGTGACAAACAACAATAAAGGATCATGTGAACTACTCTCTTTGTGGTCATTGTGCCCTTTGTGGTTCTATTCATCTTCCTCGCTTTTCATAGCATCTTAAAAAAGAATATTGATATTAATCTGAAATATCCAATCCCTAAATAATCGTATGAAGATAAAGATCACCGGAATGGAATTTTACTCGTACCACGGTTGTTTTCGCGAAGAGAAGATCGTGGGGACGCGTTTCAAAGTGGATGTGAATTTGGAGTGTGATGTGATGGAAGCCGCAATGACCGACGACCTAACAAAAACCGTGAACTATCAACAAGTTCACGGCCTGGTAAAATCGATAATGAAACAACCTGCGAATATTTTAGAGCACCTGTGTTATAAGATCATACGAGAGATAAGGCAGCAATTTCCGCAGGTTGTAAGTTGCGAGGTCACCGTTTACAAACTCAACCCATCCATCGGTGGAAAAACCGAATGGGTGGCGGTAAGCGGCGAGGAGTAATTACTTACTTTCAAAAGTGAACACAGCTTTATAATATTCTGTGGGATTTTCCGGTCAACTTTCAAATTAACGATGAATGAAACGTTGGAAATTCCGGAATATTATTTAATTATTACTGTCCGGTGAAGAATCGCAATCCTATATCTTTCCACTCTTTTAATTCTTAATAATCCTAAATTCCGTTCGTCTATTGATTGCTCGACCTTCTTCGGTATCGTTTGTGGCAATAGGAGAATTTTTACCGTAACCTTTATAAGATAGTCTGGACTCTGGGATACCTTTATTTATCAAGTAGTTATATACTGATTTAGCGCGTTCTAAAGATAACTTCAAATTGTATTCGTCTCCACCCTGATTATCAGTATGTCCCCCAATTTCGATGTGGAGAGTTGGATTTTTCGTTAAATAATCGGCCAGATTATCCAGTTCCACCCCGGACTCTTTTCGCAAATCGCTCTTATTGAACTCAAAGAAGATATTGCGAAGAATGAAAGTACTGCCCACTTCCGCCTTCTGCAACGAAATGTTTTTAAAATAAGGTTCCAGATTAGTGTAGGATTTTTCCAACTGAAAATTTTCAGAATAGAAGGGATAGTCCGGATGGCTAACATTCATCAACACATTGGTTCCAGTGATAATACAGGCTAAGTACTCGCCGGTGGCCGGATCAGAAGTAGTGGATGTAACCACCTGACTTGTGGCAAGATCAACCAGCTCTACCGAGGCTTCGAGTGGTTCTTTCGTTTCGGCATCGCGAATCACCCCTTTCATGTAAGTTACCGGTGTGGGTCTAAATTTCTCGTCCAACTCGAAAGAATAGAGATCCATGCCACCGTAGCCGCCTTCTATGTCCGTAGCAATGTAGGCGACCGTTCCGCTAGCATTGATAAAAATATTCAACTCATCAGTCGGGGTATTCACCGGATAGCCCAAATTGACAGGTTTTTCCCAACTATTATCCGGTTTCAAAAACGAATAGTAAATGTCTTTTCCTCCCATGCCCGGCAGCCCGTCAGATACAAAATACAACGTCCGACCATCGGCATGGATGAAGGGAGCTGTTTCATCATATTCCGTATTAATTGTTGGCCCCAAATTGACAGGTTCAGAGAAAACACCCTCTTCTATCATCATACATTTCCAAATGTCAAATCCTCCATAACCACCTGATCTATTAGATGAAAAATAAATAGTCCTGCCATCGGGAGCCATACTGGGTTGCGACTCCCAAAGGCTGGTATTTACCGGTTCGCCCAAGTTTCGAGGTCGAGACCAGCGATTGCCAATCCGTCGGGACCAGTATAAATCGCAACTTCCGTAACCTTGGTCAGCATCGCACAGCGTGTAAAAGAAATATTTCCCATCGGGAGAGATGGACTCCGCCCCTTCGTTATAGTTGGAATTAATTGGATAAGCCATCGGTTGGCGGGGTTGCCACTCCCCATTTTCTTTCACACAGTAATAAAAATCCTCTTCCGTCAGGCAAAATGCGCAAGCTGTCTTCTCATCCCGCGGTCTCCGCACCGTAAAAATCAACTCCATCTCATCCGCCGTAATCGTCACCAAGTACTCATCATGTTCAGAATTGACACTTGGTCCCATATTAATCAGTTTAAAATCAACTGGATTCTGCAAGGCCCAAATTCCGAACTCGCAATTTTCCAATCCCCGTTTCACCTCTTTCGCAATCTGGGGATCCGGTTTGGACACCTTATCCAAATATGTTTGCAAATTCTTTTGCGCCGATTCATAACGACCCACCTTCAGCTCTTCGCTTGCCGCAATAAAATAGAGAAGCGGTTTGGGATTCTTCATCAATGAGATCGCCTTGTTGTAGCAATCCGCCGCTTTTCCTGATTTCAAGGTCACATTATAGATGTCTCCTTGCAAAAGATACGCTTCCGCATACGTATCGTCAATATTGAAAATTTTCTCCAAATATTTCTCTGCCTTATCAAACTCATGCTGGTTAATACAGGTTTTAGCTTTATTAACCAAATCCAACACTTTCTTTGAAGGTGTGTTTTGTGCCGTTAAATTGAATGAGAGTAGAAGAAGTATAAAAGGGATTAGTAATTTAATTTTCATACAGTTATGTTTTTTATTTTAAGGTCGTATGTAGCTTGCGTGAGGCAAATAATCATTGACTTGATGTTTTTTGAATCATGCTCGGTTCATACGTTTATATCTTTTTAATCGTGGTTATACTCCAATATTGTTCATTGCATATTAACCTTTTGCATTTCCAAAATTTACATGCAAATGTACGATTATTTTATTCAAAACCCTTATTAATCCGTCTATTCTGTGAAATCCGTATTATGATTCTGCTTTTCGTAACAATTTTCATTTTTTCCCGTACGAAAAGCGATTTATTTTAAGTATATTTGCAGGCTTTATTTAACACTGAAAAACAATGGGGTTGTTTACGATTTTCACAAAAGAACTAGCTATAGATTTAGGTACCGCGAATACGGTTATTTTACACAATGACAAGGTTGTAGTGGACGAGCCGTCCATCATTGCCGTTGACCGTTCCACAGGATCGGTGATGGCGGTAGGGAAGAAAGCATTGATGATGCACGGCAAGGTACACGACAATATCCGCACGATTCGCCCATTGAAAGATGGCGTTATCGCCGATTTTAAATCCACGGAGATGATGTTGCGCGAGTTCATTAAAATGACCGGCACAAAAGGGTACTTCTTCCCTCCCGCATTGAAAATGGTGATCTGTATCCCTTCGGGGATCACCGATGTGGAAGAGCGCGCCGTTCGCGACTCCGCAGAGCAATCCGGTTCCAAAGAGGTGCGGATGATTCATGAACCCATGGCCGCGGCTATCGGAATCGGAATTGATGTGTTGGATGCCAACGGTAACATGATCATCGATATTGGCGGTGGTACCAGCGAAATCGCGGTGTTGGCTCTCGGCGGCATCGTGACGAGCAAATCCATCAAGACTGCCGGTGATGAGTTCAACTACGACATTCAGGAATATATGCGTAAAAAACACAATATCGCAATCGGGGAATCTATGGCTGAGCAAATTAAGATTAACGTAGGTTCCGCCATCGAGGAGTTGGAAAATCCGCCGGAAGATTATGAGGTTTTTGGACGCGATTTACTACAAGGAATTCCGATCTCCGTGAAGGTCAACTACCGCGAAATAGCACAAGCTTTGGATCGTTCGATCTCGAAAATCGAAGCAGCAGTAATCAATGCACTGGAAAACACCCCGCCAGAGTTGTCGGCTGATATTTACAAAACCGGTATCTATATGGCCGGTGGTGGTTCATTATTACGCGGTTTGGATAAACGTATCTCTAAAAAAACCAAATTAAAAGTGCATGTCGCTGAAGATCCATTGAAAGCGGTTGCCCGCGGCACCTCTATCGCACTGAAAAACTTCGATAAATTCCCATTCCTCATTAAATAGTTTCAACTACTTCACTATGAAGAAAATATTGATCACCGGTGGTGCCGGATTCATTGGTTCCCATGTTGTTAGACGATTCGTAACCAATTATCCCCAGTACAAAATCTACAATCTCGACAAGCTGACCTATTGTGGGAATTTGGAAAATCTGAAAGATATTGAAGATCAGCCAAATTATCATTTTATCAAAGCCGATATTGTGGATAGCGAAGCCATGATCCGCCTTTTTGAGAAGCACCAGTTTGATGGCGTGATCCACTTGGCTGCCGAGTCGCACGTGGATCGCTCTATCACCAATCCGATGGAGTTCATCTATACCAACATCATCGGCACAGTCAATTTACTGGCTGCAGCGCGTAATTGCTGGAAAGACAATATGGCTGGAAAACGCTTCTACCATATCTCCACTGATGAAGTATATGGAAGCTTAGGCGAAACCGGTGCGTTTTCCGAAACCACAGCCTACGATCCCCACAGCCCCTATTCCGCTTCCAAAGCGAGTTCCGATCATTTTGTCAGAGTTTACCACGACACCTATCAATTGCCGATCGTGATCTCCAACTGCTCCAATAATTATGGCCCAAATCAGTTTCCGGAAAAACTTATTCCACTCTTTATCAATAATATAAAACATGAAAAAAGTTTGCCTGTTTACGGCAAGGGGATCAACGTGCGAGATTGGCTATACGTAGAAGACCACGCCGAAGCGATCGATACGATTTTCCACAAAGGGAAAAATGGCGAAACTTATAATATTGGTGGAAATAACGAATGGAAAAATATTGACCTCATCCATAAATTGATTGAAATTATGGATCGTAAACTAGGCCGTCCTGAAGGTTATTCTCTGAAATTAATCAGTTATGTAACAGATCGTTTAGGGCATGACCTTCGTTATGCCATAGACGCAACCAAGCTGAAAACCGAGTTAGGCTGGGAGCCTCGTATCAAATTCACCGAAGGTTTTGAAACGACCGTTGATTGGTATCTTGCCAATGAAAAATGGCTGGAAAATGTCACCTCCGGTGCCTACCAGCAATATTATGAAAAAGAGGTGATGGGGAAATTTAAGTAATCTTCTTTTTATTATTTTTGCCGCCTTAAACAAATACTCTTATGAAAATCTAAGATAAAAAACTATCCGGCCTATTTCATTATTGTAAATGAATCATTTACGACTTATATAATAGAATAGTCCCTCTATTTTTTCATTTTTATCTTTTATTTTTCATCATGAGTATCATCATCAAAAACGTATCATATATACATCCCGATCGGGAATTTTTATTCGAAAATATTTCTTTTACTGTCAATTCTGGCGAAAAATCGGCATTAATTGGTAAAAACGGTTGTGGTAAGTCCACGTTGCTGCGCTGTATTGCCGGTGATTTCACTCCTGCCGGAGGTGAGATTATTTTGCAAAACGACGCATACTATATCCCGCAACATTTAAAACAATACGATCATTTGACTATCGCGCAAGCATTGCGGATCGATTTGAAATTAAATGCATTATCCGCTATTTTACAAGGTGATACCGACGAAAAACACTTCACCGACTTAGCCGATGATTGGACGATCGAGGAGCGGGCAACAACAGCGATGGCGGCGTGGGAACTGGAGCACCTCTCCTTGGAACAATCGATGGAAATGTTGAGTGGCGGCGAGAAAACGAAGGTTTTTTTAGCCGGTATTGCCATCCACCAACCCGAGATCATCTTGATGGACGAACCGTCGAATCACTTAGATGCAAGAAGTCGAGAGAAATTATACGCACTGATTGAGTCATCGAAAGCCGCAATTTTGCTGGTAAGTCATGATCGTAAATTGCTGAATAAATTTGAGTTTATTTTGGAGATGGAAAGTGACAAGATCACCAGCTACGGCGGAAACTACGATTTTTATAAAGAACAAAAAGGGTTGGCTATTCATGCGCTTCAGCAACAGGTTGAGGAACAAGAAAAGAGTCTACGGAAAGCGAAAAAACAAGCGGCTCAAGTGGCGGAACGAAAACAGAAACAAGATGCCCGCGGGAAAAAAAGCGGCTTAAAGCAAGGGCTTCCAAAAATCGTGATCAACCAGTTACAGAGCAATGCGGGTGCCAGTACAGCGAAATTGAAAAACATACATGCCGAAAAAAACGCAAAAATTAAAGGCGAACTCGATCATCTTCGACAACAACTTCAACAACACCGCAGCTTAATAACCGACTTGCAATCCGGCGAATTGCACACCGGCAAGGTAATCATATCCGCACAAGCCGTCAATCACCGCTATACCGACCATTGGCTATGGGAGAACCCGTTGGATATCGAGATCGTGAGCGGGGAACGGATTGCCATTCACGGCGACAACGGTAGTGGAAAAAGTACACTGTTGAAACTGCTGCTCGGCGAATTGCAACCCACAACCGGCATCATCCGACGAGCCGATTTTACTTATATATATATTGATCAGGAATACTCTTTCCTCGATTTGGATAAAACGGTTTATGAACAGGCAGAAAAATATAATCATCAAAAACTTACAGAACAAGAGTTGAAAGTGAAACTATGCCGGTTCCTTTTTCCGGTAGACAGCTGGAACAAGTCGTGCCATCTCCTTAGTGGCGGAGAAAAGATGCGTTTGCTTTTCTGCTGCCTAACCATCGGAAACGCCATGCCCGACATGATGGTTTTGGATGAACCCACCAACAATTTGGATATTGAAAGCATGGATATCATCACCGACAATCTAAAAAACTACACCGGAACAGTATTGGTTATTTCGCATGATCAGTATTTTGTGGAAGAGATCAATGCACATGACTCAAGATTTGATATTTAAAGATTGAAAATTTAAGGTTTTTCATTTTCCCCTTATTATTTTTACAACATAATTTCTTATATTTGCGGGCTAGTTAAAGACAGGGATCTTTTTTTACTATTCCCACAAACCGTGGAATAGCCTATAACTTAAGAATTTATCATTATGAGTAAAGGCCGGGATCTAAAACCACATATCGCTATTTTTGGACGACGTAATAATGGAAAAAGTTCGCTTATTAACCATTTAGTAGGTCAAGATATTGCTATCGTTTCGGATCAACCGGGCACTACCACCGACCCTGTGAAAAAGTCTATCGAGATCTTTGGCATCGGTCCCGCCATCATCATCGACACCGCCGGAATTGACGATGTCGGCGAGTTGGGCGGAAAACGTATCCAAAAAACGTTGGAAACCCTCAACATCATCGATTGCGCCATCCTCGTCATCACTGGCAATCAGTTCGGCGAATATGAAATCGACTTAATTAACAAATTTTACGAATTAAACATTCCGTTTTTCATCATCCATAACAAAAGTGATTTACAAAAACTGACCGATCAAACGAAAAAAACCATTTCGCAATATACCGATGCGAAAATCATTGAATATAGTAATTTACAATCCAATAACCTGCAACATATTATTCAGTTACTGAAAGATACTATCCCTCCTTCAGCGTATCAGAAAGTAACGTTATTCGAAAATCTTGTTTCGGAAAAAGAACTTGTCGTTTTGGTTATGCCTATCGATAACGAAGCCCCCGAAGGCCGATTAATACTCCCTCAAGTCATGGCTATTCGGGATCTACTTGATCATCATTGCATTATTATTGCCCTGCAAGTAGATGAGCTGGAATATTTCCTCAGTAATTCCAGCATAAACCCTCGGTTAGTAGTTACTGATAGTCAGATTTTCAAACAGGTAGATCAAATCGTTCCTGCCGAAATTCCACTTACAGGATTCAGCATTTTATTTGCCCGTCTGAAAGGCGATTTTGAGGCGTATCTCAACGGAACACCGTACCTGGAAAACCTCAAAGACGGCGACAATGTGTTGATATTCGAAAGTTGCTCACACCATGTCAATTGCGACGACATTGGGCGATTTAAGATTCCCAACTGGTTACAAAAATTCACTGGCAAGGAGCTCTCCTTCGAAGTGGTGAGCAGTTTCCAGCAAACAAAACGCAACATCGAAGAGTACGCCATCGTAATTCAGTGTGGTGGGTGCATGTTTACCCGCAAGCAATTGCAAAACAGATTGAAACCTGCGATCGACAAGGGGGTTCCGGTGACAAACTATGGCATGGCCATTGCCTACATGCACGGCATTTTCCAACGAGCTACCGCTATTTTTAGAGAACACGACGAAATCCAAACATAAAATTCAAACAAAACTAACCCCAAAAAACAAATCAAATGACAGAGGAATCCTTATTTATTAAAAAATTAGTCGAAAAATATGGAAAGAGCCGGGAGGCTCTGTTGCCCATATTGCAGGCTACGGTGAGAACATACCGTTATCTCTCCGAATCCGCCATGAACGAAATTGCCGCCCAATTAGACATTTCTCCCGCACAAGTTTACGGGACAGCAACATTCTACACCTTCCTTGATGTTGAAAAACGAGGAAAGTACGTAATCCGACTTTGCAAATCGATCATTGCTGAAATGAAAGGTAAGCGCGAAATCCAGAAAGCGATTGAAAATACATTGAAGATCAAAATGGGTGAAACTACTCCCGATGGTTTATTCACTTTATTAGAGACCAATGATATAGGTTGGTCCGATGCCGAACCCTCCATGCTGATCAACGAAATGCCTTACACTAACCTCACACCGGAAAGTGTGATCGAGATTATTTCCGATCTTCAAGCGAGGTAGGGATTTGAGATTTTCTCAAAAAAATCAATCACTTTAAAAAAATCGAGATTATGAAAAATAAAAACCTAAAAAAGACAGACGTGATCTTTAGTTGCTGTGTCAGCGGAAACGAGAAGTTTCCCATTCTAGCGGGAGCAATAAAAAAAGATCCGGATTTGATTATAGATGAAATTATAGAATCGGGCTTAAAAGGACGCGGTGGCGCCGGTTTTCCGACCGGTTTGAAATGGAAATTCGCTGCGATGAACCGTTCTCTTGAAAAGTACGTGGTTTGCAATGCCGACGAAGGCGAACCCGGCACCTTCAAGGATCGCGAAATCTTGTTGAAAGTCCCGGAGAAAGTGTTTGCCGGTATGGCGATCTGCGGGCAAGTGATCGGAGCTAAAAAAGGATACATCTACCTGCGGGGCGAGTATCTTTTCATGGTTCCCAAATTATATGAGATTCTAGATATTTTTCATGCTGGAATCACTGAATTGGGCTATGATTTCCACATTTCTATCTTGCAGGGTAGCGGCGCTTACGTTTGCGGTGAAGAGACCGCCTTGATCGAATCGATGGAAGGCAAACGAGGTGAGGCACGCAACAAACCACCATACCCGGTAGCCGATGGTTTTCGTAATAAACCTACAATAATCAACAATGTGGAAACTTTTGTGAACGTGGCGATGATCCAAAAATATGGTGTTGCCGCTTTTAAAAAACTGGGGACACAAGATTCGCAAGGATCCAAAGTATTCTCCGTCTCCGGCGACACGCCCAATCCGGGAGTATACGAACTGGAACTGGGCATGAAACTCTCCGATTTTGTGGACGAGTTTGGCGATGGCGACACCAAAGCGGTGCAAGTGGGTGGCGCTTCGGGTTTCTGTGTGCCGAGACGCCATTTCGAAGAGACCATCATCGGTTTTGAAGGCATCCCCACAGGAGGATCCATGATGCTATTCAACAGCTCGCGTTCCATGTATAATGTTCTATCTAACTATTTGGATTTCTTCGCAGATGAGTCTTGTGGGCAATGCACACCCTGTCGCGTGGGTTGCCAGCAGTTGACGGTCGGTATGAAAGCTATTAAAAACGGCGAAAAAGACGCCGATTATCTCAACGATCTACTCAAACTTGCCGATGCGATGAAAATCACTTCTAAATGTGGCTTAGGCCAATCGGTGGCAAATGCCTTCTCTTCCATTGTCAATAATTTCAAAGAAGAGATGATCTACTAATCCATTAACAGATTTAAAATTAGAATAAGATGAATCCTAAAATAAATTTAACTATAGACGGAATAAATGTGACCGTCGAGGCTGGCACCACTATATTGGATGCCGCCAAATCCATCAGTATTAAAATACCCACCCTCTGCTATCATCCGGATCTTTGCGTTGCAGGAAATTGTCGGGTGTGCGTAGTGGAACAAGAAGGGGTGCGCAACCTGTTAGCTTCTTGCGCCGTTCCCGCTTCGGACGGCATGATCATCAGAACCAATTCGCTGAAAGTGAGGACAGCACGCAAAGCGGTTATCGAATTATTACTCTCCGAGCATAATTCGGAATGTACCAAATGCTACAAAAACGGCACCTGTGAGTTGCAAACGTTAGCCGCAGAGTATAAAATCACCGATACAACTTACGTCAATCTGGTGCCTTACCATCATTACACCATCGATAACTTTTCCCCTTCGATCATCAAAGACGACAGCAAATGTATCCGTTGCCAGCGTTGTGTCCGCACGTGCGAACAATTGCAATCAGTTAGTGCATTGAGCGTTGCTTACCGCGGCGAACACATGAAAATCTCCACTTTCATGGAGAAACCGATGTACGATGTGGTGTGTACCAATTGCGGTCAGTGTGTAAATCGTTGTCCGGTGGGCGCACTCGTGGAAAAGAGTTACATCGATCAGGTTTGGGATGCGATTTACGATCCGAATAAACACGTGGTGGTACAAACCGCCCCCGCTGTGCGTATCGCATTAGGCGAGGATTTGGGATTGCCTCATGGTGAGATCGTTACGGGAAAAATGGTGGCTGCATTGAAGCGATTAGGCTTCAACGCCGTGTTAGATACCGACTTCACCGCCGACCTCACCATCATGGAAGAGGGCACCGAGCTGCTCACCCGCCTCTCGCAAGCCTTGGTAGATAAAGATCCTAATGTGGCATTGCCAATGATGACCTCCTGCTCTCCAGGCTGGATTAAGTTCATCGAGCATCAATTTCCGCAACTGTTGCCCAATCTATCTACTTGTAAATCTCCACAACAGATGTTTGGCGCATTGGCGAAGACCTATTACCCGCAAAAAAGGAATCTCGATCCGAAGAACATCGTTTCCGTATCGATAATGCCTTGCACGGCGAAAAAATTCGAGGCCGATCGTCCCGAAATGCGCGACAGTGGATACAAGGATGTGGATTACGTATTAACCACAAGAGAGTTGGCCGTGATGATCAAACAAGCGGGTTTACACTTCGACCAATTACCGGAAGAATTATTCGACAGTATCATGGGGCAATCCACGGGTGCGGCAGTAATTTTCGGCGCCACCGGCGGTGTAATGGAAGCAGCAATCCGGACAGCTTATGAGATTGTGACCGGCAGGGAAGTGCCGTTTGATAATCTGGACATTATGCCTGTGCGCGGCATGGAAGGTGTGAAAGAGGCCTCCTTAGCTATTGAGGGTGCGCTGCCAGAATGGGACTTCTTAGAGGGCGCAACACTAAACGTTGCCATTGCCCACGGCTTGGTGAATGCCAATCGGGTAATGGAACGCGTAGCTTCCGGCCAATGCAGTTACCATTTCATTGAAATCATGGCATGTCCCGGCGGTTGCTTAGGCGGTGGCGGTCAACCCATCCCCACCAACGCCGAAATCCGTGAAAAGCGAAAAGAAGCGATCTACCGCGAAGATAGCGGAATGCCTCTGCGCAAGTCTCACGAGAACCCCGAAGTAGCAGCTATCTACGCCGAGTTTCTCGGAAAACCACTCGGTCACAAATCACATGAATTGTTGCATACACACTATGTGGATAGGAGTGAAAATTAACGAGGAGAGAATTATCGGGATTTCATATTTTCATCCGAAAAAGCATTTCCTTTTGATTTTGGTTGGGTTTATCTTTTTTACTGCAAAGAGTGAATTTATTTTCAAGATAATCATCAATCACAAACTCATTAATCGCTAATTACTCCTATTTTTGCGCGTGAAAAAAACTATTGTAACTCTTTTGGCAATTTGTCTCTTTTCAGGTTTGGTCGCACAACCAAAGAGATCGAAAAACAGCAAGGCGGAAATTGACACAACAGAGGATCCCTGCGTTACCCGAATCGATTCCATCGTTGACTTTGCATTGGGGCACATCGGAGCAACATATAAGTACGGTGCGGCAGGTCCCAAGCATTTCGATTGCTCGGGGTTGGTTTATTATACATTCAACCATTTCGGGATCAAACTTTATCGAAGTTCGCGGGATCAGTACACAAACGGCATATCTGTGAAAAAGAGCGAATTGCAAAAAGGCGATCTCGTCTTTTTTAAGCGGGGTTCAGGAATCGGACATGTGGGCATCGTCATCGAGGTGGACAAGAACGGAAATTTTGCGTTCGTGCATGCATCCACATATAAACGGGGAATCCGCATTGACAACTCCACACAGGAGGGCTATGTCAACACTTACGTCGGAGCGCGAAGAATCATCGTTTGCGACTCCTCATTGATTACCGGGAATACGACCGCTACAATGGAAATGCTCACCGAACCAGAGAGCATGGATATTTCCGCTACAATCGTTGCCGGTGATTCATCCGCTGCCGATCCACCGCTTGATTCAACGCAAATCGATAAACAGGAAAAACAAGAGAAAATATCGATTTATACTGTCAAAAAAGGGGATACGTTATATGGCATCGCCAAAAGAAATAAGGTAACTGTGGAGGAGATCAAGAAATGGAACAATCTGAAAAACGACAGAATCAATATCGGTCAGAAATTGAAAATCAAAAAGAAATGAGTCAACAACCAATAACATCTCCCGACATCCGATTGATTTCCGCAGAGGAGTTGTCTTTTTTTTTAAAAGAAAACGGTGAAAGCGCATTTCGTCAGAAACAAATCAGCGAGTGGCTGTGGAAGAAAGGGGCGATCAATTTTGATGAAATGACGAATTTATCATTGATTTTACGTGAGAAGTTGAAATCCTCCTTCACATTCAAAGCGGCTGCCATTTCACAAGAACGGCAAAGCAACGATGGCACGGCGAAATTTGTTTTCACATTGCACGACGGTCATAAAATTGAGGGTGTACTCATTCCTTCTAATGACAGGGTAACCACCTGTGTATCATCGCAAGTGGGTTGTGCGTTAGCCTGCGGGTTTTGTGCCACAGGAACGATGGGTTTCACCCGAAATCTGCACGCCACCGAAATCTGGGATCAGTTTATCTTGATGAACCGAAGGTCTGTAGAACTATATGGAAAAGAGGTCACTAATATCGTCTACATGGGAATGGGCGAACCGTTGCTCAATTACGACAACGTGCTGGAATCGATCCGTTTGCTAACCACCGATACGGGCAAAGGACTCTCCCCATCGCGCATAACACTCTCTACTGTAGGCATCACACAAGGAATCCGCCAATTAGCTGATGATGGTTTTAAAGCGGGACTGGCGGTTTCGTTGCATACCGCCGATGAACAGGTGCGCAAAGAGATCATGCCGGTTACGAAAACCAACTCCTTGGACGAACTTCGGCAGGCGTTACAATATTTTGTGGGAAAAACCGGAAGTCGAATCACCTTTGAATACGTCATGCTTTCCGGCATCAATGACTCCCTGCGGGACGCCGAAAAGTTAGCGCAATACTGCAAGTCTTTCCCTGTAAAAATCAACATTATAGAATACAACCGTACGGACAGCGATTTTCGGGGCAGCATCCCGCAAGCCAAAGAAACTTTCGTCCGTTTTCTAGAAAACCGAAACTTAATCGTCAATATCCGAAAAAGCAAAGGCGAAGACATTGATGCGGCGTGCGGACAGTTGGTGGAAAAATCGAGAAAGTCAAGATAGACAATGTGCGTAAATAAGACAAAGCGTTGAGCGTTGAGCATACATCTAATTGTTTATTATTTAGCATTCTACAAAACATTTTTCTTTTTTAATTGTTTAGATATGAGTTTGCAAAAAAAATATCCTTTATCTTTGCGGCGAACTTTTTAAGTATAAAATATAAAACCAAACAAAATGAGAAATTTCAGATTATTCTTGGTAATGAGTGTCTTAGTACTCACGGTGACCGGCTGCGGAATCGGTAAAATGGTAAAAAACTATCCGAAAGTGGATATTAAACTCGAAAACGAAGATCTTGAGAACAAAGGCGGAAAAGTAGAGTATACGATCAAAGGAACTGTTCCTCCGAAATATTTGAAGAAAAAAGCACATGTAGAAGTGGATGTTCCATATTTGGTTTATGATGAAAATGGAAATGCAAAAACCGAAAGCGTAGGAAAGATCGTGTTAGTGGGTGAAAAATCTAAAGAAAGTGGAACGAAAATCAATTATAAATCCGGTGGAACTTTCACAAAAACAGGAACATTTGATTATAAAGAAGAATATGCTAATGCTGAAATCGATGCCGTATCCACTATTGCGCAAGGCAAACAATCGCAAACGATGACCGCGCGCAAATTGGGAGAAGGTATCACAAACACAGCATCTAATATCGACCTCAAACCCCAGGTTTCCGAAACAGACCACGATGGTAAAATTAACGGCAACGGAACATTCGTGATCAATGCTCCGCATCAATACAGACCCGAATTTATCACTGAAACCGCGGTGATTTATTTCGAAGTGAATATGTCTAACCTCAATTGGGGTTTGAAATTGAATAAGAATAAAGATGCTCAAGAGAATATCAAAAATTTCGTGAATTTCTTGTACGAAGGTCGCGTGATCGATAAAGTGATTATCTATGGTTGGGCTTCTCCGGAAGGTGAGGAATCAAGAAACCAAGGTCTTTCTGAAAAACGATTCGAACAAGGGAAAAAATGGTTCGAACAACAATTCGACAAATACATCAAAGATTATGCGAAGAAAAATAAAATCAAAGCAAAAGATTTGAAAGTTCCGGAATTGGTTTTCGAAAACCATGCGCAAGGCGAAGATTGGAGCGGTTTTGAAACAGCGGTTGAGAAATCAACTATCAAGGAAAAAAATCAAATTTTGAATGTGGTTCGTTCACAATCCAGTAGTGCTGCAAGAGAGCAAAAAATCAGAGAGATGACCGATATTTACACTGAAATTGCAGATGTCATTCTTCCTCCGTTGAGACGTTCGGAAATCTCGCTGGTATGCAACAAGAATAACTTCAACGACGAACAAATCCTCCATTTCGCTATAGCAAATCCAGATACATTGTCCGTAAATGAAAAACTATATGCCGGCTTTTTGACCAAAGACGCAGTGAAAAAAGAGAGCATTTATAAAGAAATCATCGATAATAAAGCATCTCAAAACGAGTGGAGAGCTTACAATAACTTAGCTGTAGCTTATATCAACAAATACATGACAACTAAGCAAGCCGGCGATTTAAACCAGGCGAACGACTATCTAACCAAAGCGAACGCCATCTCCCCAAGCAATGGTATCGTGTTGAATAATACTGCTATCGTGAAATTCTTGGAAAACGATGTGAACGGAGCCAAAATAAAATTCGAAGAAGCACAAAAAGCATCGATATTCCCTGTTCCTCAAAACTATAACTTAGGAATGTACAAAATTTTGGATGGAGACTATGCGGGTGCGAAAAGCATGATGAATAACAAACATTGCGACTACAACGTGGCATTGGCACAATTGTTAAATAAAGAGTATGATGCGGCAAAAACCACATTAGACTGCGTTCAAAATCCCGACGCACAAACCTATTACTTGAAAGCGGTTTTGGGCGCAAGGATGAAAAATGAAGCGGATGTTCGTGCTAATTTGCAAAAAGCCATAGAATTAGATGCAACTATCGCAAAAAAAGCAGCAAAAGATCCTGAATTTAAAAGATACCGCAATATAACCGGTAAATAACAAGGAGTAGCGGACTGAAAAGGAAAAGAGTTGTTTCCTTTATATTGAAGAAAAGAGTCAACTATTGATAAGCATTAGGGACAATGTGGCGTAACTTCGGTCATATTGTCCCTAATACTTTCTGATCTACTGATATGAAAGCAAGAAAACCATACCTGTTGGCTTTAGTGTTGTTCACTGCCTTTGCTTGCAAGCCGGATGAACCCGCCAGAGATTCCGGCACTGCAACCCGAACCGATGAAGAAATATTTAGCAAAAGTATCGGTTCATTTCAACAATTCCACCTCTTGCGATCTCATTCGTCGCACTTGGGTTTCATTAGGTGTTTGATTGAGTAAAATATTAGTTCTTATTTGTTCCCCGAACGCTCCGATCTCTGTGGTTCTCTGTGGTTCTCCGCGCTCTCTGTGTAACCTCTTATGAAATTCTTCCCAAAATAACATGATGAGTGACAGGGGAAGGAGTAGTTACCATTTTTCAAATCCCGAATTTTATATAATACTCAAAAAAAGAGTTTACCAATAAAAGCGCCTTTTTTATTAATTCGTATTTTGTATTTTTGTCGCAATTTTTAGTTCAATACAAAACAACATAGAACAATGGCAAAAAGCGAATTTATTAAAAGACATAACGGCCCTTCTCCGGAAGAGGTGGAGAAGATGTTAAATGTTATCGGTGTAAGCTCCATCGATGAGCTTATCGACAAAACGGTTCCGAAATCCATCCGTTTTAAAGAAGATCTTCCTCTTCCCGATGGAATTTCAGAATACGAATATTTGAATACAATCAAGACAAAACTGTCTAAAAACAAGCTATATAAATCTTTTATGGGAATGGGGTTTTATAACACCCAAATTCCCGCGGTAATCCTTCGCAATATTTTTGAAAACCCAACGTGGTACACTTCCTACACGCCCTACCAAGCGGAAATTTCGCAAGGAAGGTTGGAGGCCTTGTTGAATTATCAAACGATGATTACCGAATTGACCGGCTTGCCGTTGGCGAACGCTTCGCTGTTGGATGAAGCTACCGCGGCCGGCGAAATGATGCTGATGTTTTTCAATAGCCGCAGCCGCGATGCCGTGAAAAACAATGTGAAAAAATATTTCGTTTCGGAAGATGTTTTCTCCTATTCCATCGCTGTGATGAAAACCAATGCCGAACCGCTTGGCATTGAATTGGTTGTAGGGAAAGCGGATCAGGTAGAGTTGGATGGTACATTCTTCGGAGCTATGGTGCAGTATCCTAACCAACACGGCGCCATCCACGACTATTCCAATTTTGTGGCGAAGGCGAAAGCAAACAATATCTTTGTCGGCGTGGCTTGTGATTTGTTGGCACTGACCATTTTGACTCCTCCCGGTGAATGGGGTGCCGATTGTATGATGGGTTCCACTCAGCGCTTTGGCTTGCCCATGGGATTTGGTGGTCCATCCGCGGCTTTCTTCGCCTGCAAAGAGGATTTCAAAAGACAGATGCCGGGACGTATTATCGGGATTACCGTTGATGCACAAGGAAATAAGGCATATCGCATGGCGTTGCAAACACGCGAGCAACATATCAAACGCGAACGCGCCACTTCCAACATTTGCACCGCTTCCGCATTAGTAGCCAATATGGCGGGATTCTTCGGGATGTGGCACGGACCGAAAGGATTGAGAGATATGGCAACTCTTATTAACAAAAAAGCAGCCGTTTTGGAACGGGAATCGGCGAAATATGGCTATAAACAGTACAATGACCATTTCTTTGATACCCTTTGCTTGGAAACTCCCGAAGGCGTGACTTGCGAAGATGTGAAGAAAATTGCCTTGGAAAACAATGTTAATTTCTACTACTGGTGCGATAGATGTTTCTCTATTTCTATAGATGAAACAACTTCTTTGGATGATATTAATTTGATTTGTACTATATTAGCAACTTCCACAGGGAAGAAAGCCGATGAGGTGGTTTGTGGAAACAGTTGTGAAACACTGTCGCGTATCCCGGAAACATTAGTTCGGAAATCTTCTTTCATGGATCAAAATATTTTCAACAACTATCATTCCGAAACGGCGATGATGCGTTATATGAAGAAATTGGAAATTAAAGATTTGGGATTGAACAGGGCGATGATTCCACTTGGTTCTTGCACCATGAAGTTGAACGCCGCCGCCGAGATGTTGCCGTTGAGTTGGGCGGAAGCGTGCGCCGTTCATCCGTTTGCTCCGAAAGATCAAGTGGAAGGCTATCTTGAAATTATCAACGAAATGGACGAGTGGTTGAGCGTGATTACCGGTTTCAAAGCCGTCTCTTTCCAGCCAAACTCAGGAGCTTCCGGAGAGTATGCCGGTTTGATAGTGATTCGCAACTATCACACTCACATAGGAGAAGGACATCGCAATATCTGTTTGATTCCGGCATCCGCGCACGGAACAAATCCGGCATCCGCGATCAAGGCGGGCTACCAAACGGTGACGATCAAATCCACAGCGGAAGGCGAGATTGATGTGGCGGATTTGAAAGAGAAAGCCGAACTTCACAAAGAAAACCTTGCCTGTCTGATGGTTACCTACCCTTCAACGCACGGTGTTTTTGAAGAAGCTATTTTGGAAATTATCGATACCATCCACCAAAATGGCGGATTGGTTTACATGGACGGAGCGAATATGAATGCGCAAGTGGGATTGACTTCGCCGGGCTATATGAAAGCCGATGTATGCCATCTCAATCTGCACAAAACCTTTGCTATGCCTCACGGCGGTGGCGGTCCCGGAGTAGGTCCGATCGGCGTGGCAGCCCATTTGGTGGATTTCTTACCTAACCATGTTTTGGTGGAAACCGGCGGGAAATATGGTAGCGAAATGTCAGCATCGCCTTACGGAAGTCCCTATCTTCTTCCGATCACGTATGGTTATCTGAAGATGCTGGGCGGACAAGGGTTGAAAGCCGCGACCGAATATGCCATCTTGAATGCTAACTATTTGAAAAAAAGGTTAGAAGGTCATTACAAGATATTGTATACGGGCACGCAAGGCATGTGTGCACACGAGATGATTTTGGATTGCAACGCTTTCGAAAAGAGCGCCGGCGTGTTGGTTGGCGACATTGCCAAACGATTGATGGACTACGGTTTCCATGCCCCGACGGTGGCATTTCCGGTTCATGGCACGTTGATGGTTGAGCCGACGGAGAGTGAACCGTTAGAAGAACTTGACCGTTTGTGTGAGGCGTTGATTGCTATCCGTCAAGAGATTCGCGAGATTGAAGAGGGCAGGGCAGACAGGACGAATAACGCGATCAAGAATGCGCCACACACAATGGCTGTAGTGTGCAACTCCGTGTGGGATAAGCCTTATAGCCGCGAACAGGCAGCCTTCCCAATGCCGCACGATGATAAATACTGGCCCACTTCCGGCCGTGTGGACGACGCTTACGGAGACCGGAACTTAGTGACCTGCATTTCGTAATAAAAAATAAGGGAAAAGCACCTGTTTTAAAAAACATCACCTCCCACAAAAGGAACAAAGGACACAAAGAGAGCAATTCTTTGTGTCCTTTGTGTTCATGGTGGTTAGATTCATTTTCTGCTTTCAATTTGCCCCTTTTTAACCGAGGATCGGCAAATTTTGAACTTTAATCTTTGAATTTTGTTTTCTTATTGGTATTGGTCAAAACAATTAATCATTGTTTTGTATCTTTGCCGGCAACTGCGGGGCGGATTTATCCTCTCTAAAGTTATCGAAAAAAGTTACTAATCCAAAAGAATAGTCTGATGGAAAAGCGTTTAGGCATTATAGCCATTGTTATTACAGGTAAAAATCACATTGCAGAGATCAACGATTTAATTTCCACATTTTCCGATGCGATCATTGCTCGGCAAGGTATTCCCATGCCACAACGGAACATCTCATTCATTTCATTGATTATCGAAGCTCCTATGAACATGATCAATACACTCACCGGAAAACTGGGGCGCATTGACGGCGTGGCGGTCAAAACCATCGTAACCCAAAAAGAATCAAAAGATAACGAAAAATAACCCTAAAGAGAGAAGTCATGAATATGGAAGAAAGAAACCAAAATTTTATCGACCGGGATAAGCTATACGGCATGATCGAAGGCGACGCTCCGTCGAAAACAGAACTAAAAAAAATCCTTTCAAAAGCACTGCAATTAAACGGATTAACCTTAGAGGAGGTAGCAGTATTGCTGCGTGTCACTGACCACGAAGATGTCAAAGCGATCATGGAAGTGGCCAAGGTAGTGAAAGAGGATATCTACGGCAAACGGCTCGTGCTTTTCGCACCTGTTTACACGGGAAACGTTTGCGTGAACAACTGTGTCTATTGCGCTTTCCGCAGAGACAACAAACAGATCGTTCGCAAAGTGTTGGACATGAGTGAAATTGAGGAAGAAACCCGCATCTTGCTCCGCGACGGGCACAAACGGGTACTACTAATTTGCGGGGAAAGTCCGCGAAACAACATCGATTATATTTGCCAAGCCATTCGCACCACTTATGGCGTGAAAGAGGGTAAGCATCAGGTAAAGCGCATCAATGTGGAGTTGGCGCCGATGTCGGTAGAGGATTTTCGGAAATTAAAAGAGGAAAATATCGGCACATACGTCTGTTTCCAAGAGACTTATGATCCCGTATTATATAAAGAATACCACCCCGGAAATTCGCCCAAGTCGGATTTCGAAAACCGTTTATTGGTAATGGATCGCGCTATGGAAGGTGGCATCGACGATGTGGGGCTGGGGGTCCTGTTTGGTTTAGCTGATTATCGTTACGAAATTCTGGCGTTGATGGAACATGCCAACCACTTGGAGCGGGCTTATGGGTGCGGACCACACACCATCAGTTTTCCGCGGATCGAGCCGGCTGAAGGTGCGCCACTTCCCGATTGCATCCCGCATAAAGTCTCCGATGAGGATTTCAAAAAGATCATCGCTATCATCCGGATTGCATTGCCATACACTGGCATTATATTAAGTACCAGAGAAAACGACGAGATGCGCACGGAACTTTTCAATTACGGAATCAGCCAGATCTCAGCGGGATCGCGCACCAACCCGGGAGCATACAGCGACGAGGCTGAAAACTCGGGTAGCCAGTTCTCATTAGGCGACCACCGGTCGTTGGAAGAGGTTATTTCCAGTATGATAGACGCTGGTTATATTCCCTCGTTCTGCACCGGATGCTACCGCAAAGGACGCGTGGGACACGACTTCATGGATTTGGCAAAACCCGGATTAATCAAACAGTTCTGCCTGCCCAATGCCATGTTCTCTTTCAAAGAATATTTATACGATTTTGCCTCTGAAGAAACGCGCAAGAAAGGGCTGGCTCTCATCAAGAAAATGATGACAGATATACCCGATTCCAAACATAAAGCCAAAGTAGAAAAAGAGTTAGATGCTATTGATGAAGGTGAAAGAGATGTTTTCTTCTAAGCACGAAAGGTGGCGATTCCTCTATACGCTTATATTGTGCAATAAAT
>JAJDJJ010000038.1 GCA_030267125.1 Bacteroidales bacterium OttesenSCG-928-B11 | reverse complement strand
CCAGACCGAATTGGAAAAAAGGTGCAAAAGTGATTAGAATTGATAGGAAAAAAAGGAAAAAAGTGAAAATTTTCTCCAAGTTTAATTCCGATTTTTTCAAATATTCCATATTATATGTTTTTCGTATTATCAATCATAATAGTCTGTATAATAAACTTATATTGATTTGATAATCTCATCCACTTGTGTGAATAAAAATTGGAAATTATGGTCGTTGCGTAATACGAAGTCTGCTTGCTTTATGCACTCGGAAAGGTTCTGTTTATTAGGATCAGAAGTTTCCATTTCCCGTTTTTCGTTTTCCAAAAAAGTTTCGAAAGTGATGTTGTCGGTTTCCGAATTTCGTACTATAATGCGCTGGTAGCGAAGTTCGGGTTTCGCATCCACGGCGAGCAAGATGAAGTTTCCTTTTTCCCGTAGCGAGTGAATTTCTCCCGGAGTTCGGATACTCTCAATGATAGCGTCTTGCCCATTCGTTTTGGCTTGGTCAAAAAGCTGATCCACAATGAATGATGGCGAGTGATTTGCTCTTAAATCATTTGCAACCAAAACCATAGAATCACGATCAATCCCCAATCCCCGTCGTTTAATCTCCTCAATGAGATACGCCCTAACCGAGTAATGGCGAAAATGATAATGATTTGTTAAATACTCAACGATTGTCCCTTTTCCGGCACCAATTGTTCCGGTGATTCCAATAATTCGCATAGTTTGTTTTAAATCCAGTTTTTCAAATATTCGGCGGTATAACCAATTCCTTTGGCAACAACATCTTCGGGTGTTCCGGTCGCCAAAATGTCGCCGCCACCTTTGCCCCCCTCGGGGCCCAAATCGATAATCCAATCTGCCATCTTGATCACATCCATATTGTGTTCGATAACCAATACGGTATTTCCCATATCAACAAGTTTATTAAGTACTTGCATCAAAATATCAATATCTTGAAAATGTAAACCTGTGGTTGGCTCATCTAATATGTAGAAGGTATTACCTGTCTCTTTTTTGCTGAGTTCCGTAGCGAGTTTTACGCGTTGCGCTTCGCCGCCGGAGAGTGTCGTGGAAGGTTGTCCCAATCGGATGTAACCCAGCCCTACATCGTGCATCATTTGCAACTTCTGCGTGATGGAAGGAATGTTCTCGAAAAATTCCAGTGCCGTGGTAATATCCATTTCCAGCACATCGTTGATTGATTTTCCCTTGTACCTTATCTCCAGTGTCTCATCGTTATAGCGCTTCCCATTACACGTTTCGCATTGCACATAAACATCAGGTAGGAAATTCATTTCGATGCTGCGAACGCCGCCACCTTTGCAAGTCTCGCATCTTCCACCGGTTATGTTGAACGAAAAACGACCGGGTTTATAACCCCGGATCCGCGCTTCAGGAAGTTCAGCAAAAAGTTGGCGTATTTCATCGAAAACACCAACGTAAGTCGCAGGATTAGAACGTGGTGTGCGTCCAATAGGCTGTTGGTTAATTTCTATCACCTTGTCAATATGCTCTAAACCGTTAATCATCTTATAAGGTAACGGCTTCTTTTCTGCTCTAAAAAAGTATTGATTCAGAATAGGATATAATGTTTCATTGATTAATGAAGACTTGCCACTTCCCGAAACACCGGTAACACAAATTAGCGTGCCCAAAGGAAAATCTGCGACTACATCCTTTAGGTTATTACCGGTAGCACCGATCAACGAGAGCCAGTTCCCATTACCTTCCCGTCGCTTTTCAGGAATAACTATTTTTTTCCTTCCGGTAAGATAGTCAGCTGTTAATGAATTACTTTCCAATATCTCATTGTAAGTTCCAATCGCACTGATTTCACCACCATGATCGCCTGCAGCAGGTCCTAAATCGACAATAAAGTCGGCGGATTCCATCATATCCTGGTCATGTTCTACCACGATAATAGAATTTCCTTGATTTTTCAATTCGATTAAGGATTTTATAAGTCGTTCATTATCCCGTTGATGAAGACCAATGCTTGGTTCATCAAGGATGTATAATACATTCACCAACCGGGAACTGATCTGCGTAGCCAGTCGGATACGTTGCGCTTCTCCACCCGAAAGGCTGCGAGAAGGTCGGTTCAAAGACAAATATTGGATTCCCACATCGCTCAAAAATTGCAAACGGGAAGCAATTTCCCGCAAAATCTCATGAGAAACGATCCGGTCTCTTTCCACCATTTGCTTGGGACAATCTTGTATCCATAGCAATAATTCCGAAATATCCATCTTTGCCAAATCGGCAATACTTTTGCCACCGATTTTGAAATAAAGCGACTCTTTCTTCAATCTGGCACCGTGGCACTCAGGACATTCGATTTCATCAATGAATTGATTGATCCATTTTTTGATGGAAGCCGGCGCCGAGTCATAGTCAAACTCCCGCATAAAACTTACCACACCGTCGAAATTCACTCGGGTAGGAGCCAAACCGGAAATTTCATGCTTGATAAAAATAGGTTCGTGGGAACCATACAGTATAATATTGATGACATGGTCGGGAATTGACTTGATGGGATCATCCAGCGAGAAGGAGTATTTTTCGCCGAGAGCTTCTAACTGCTTAAAAATCGCTGTGTTTTTATATGCGCCAATCGGAGCTATTCCTCCCTCTTTGATCGATTTTTCATCATCAGGAATGATCTTCTTGATGTCCATTTCGGTGATATAACCCAGGCCGTTGCATTTTTCGCAAGCGCCATACGGTGAGTTGAACGAGAAGGTGTTTGGTTCGGGTTCGGGGTAAGAAACACCCGAAGTGGGGCACATCAAAAACTTGCTGTAGTTGCTCACTTTTCCGGTTTCATTATCTTGCACCATAATGATACCCTTGCCGTGTTTCAGCGCTGTTTTCAAACTGTTGACCAATCGTTGGCGCGAATTTTCCCGCACAATCATGGTGTCGATAACAATCTCAATATCATGTATCTTATAACGATCAACGTGCATGTTGAGGATGATATTTTTGATTTCGCCATCTATCCGAACTTTAGAAAAACCTTGTTTTCGAATATTTTCAAAAAGTTCTTTGTAATGTCCTTTCCTGCGTTTTACAATGGGAGCTAAGAGCGTGATATTTTTATCATTATATAATGATAGGAGCAACTCGATCAGCTCTTTTTCGGTATAACGAATCATCCGTTCTCCGGAGACATAAGAGTAGGCTTCGGAAGCACGGGCATATAAAAGTCGAAGAAAATCATATACTTCCGTAACTGTGCCCACCGTTGAACGCGGATTTTTATTCACCGTTTTCTGCTCAATAGAGACCACGGGATTTAAACCGGAAATCTTATCCACATCGGGATATTGGAGATTTCCTAAAAATTGCCGGGCATACGCTGAGAAGGTCTCCATGTAACGACGCTGTCCCTCAGCATAAATGGTATCAAAAGCCAGTGAAGACTTGCCGCTCCCACTTAGTCCGGTGATCACAACCAGCCGGTGCTGTGGGATAGTTAAAGATATGTTTTTCAGGTTATTTTCTCTCGCCCCTACAATGATGAGTTCATCTTCAGCATATTGGTTTTCTTTCATACGGTAGTCTCAATTTCGGAGGTGCAAAGATAGGGAATTTGTTTCTTGTCACATAAATCGTATCTTTGCACCGCAATTTTTAGCAAGACATGGACGACTATTTTAGTGCGATTAGACCTTATAGTGAAAAAGAGGCTACAGAGGCTTTCAAACAGCTTTTTCAATGCGAGGATTTTATCAATGCCCTTCGGTTATTTGAGCCTAAAATTAATGTGGAAAAGATCCTGAAAGAGGCGCATAACTATCAATCGATTTATGATTTTCAAAAAGCGGTAGCTAAAGATTTTGTTGAATATTTTATTGATGAGACGACAGCCGGAGTCACTTTTTCCGGTCTCGAAAATCTTGATCCCAATAAAAATTATCTCTTTTTGGCGAACCATCGTGATATTGTTTTCGATACGGCTCTGCTACAATATTATTTTATGGTCAATGATTACCAAACTTCCAAGATTGCGATTGGAGATAACCTTTTGGCTACACCGCTTTTGGAAGTTGTTGGGAAAATAAATAAGATGATCACAGTTAAACGTTCGGTTTCGATCCGTGAGAAATTGGAAAATTACAGAATCTTGTCGGAATATATTCATTATAGTATAGAAAAGGAACGCCAGTCTGTTTGGATCGCGCAACGCAATGGCCGAACCAAAAACGGAATCGATAAAACCCAACACGGTTTAATGAAAATGTTATCCATGTCGGATTCGAAAGACGCTGTTGCCTCATTGAAGAAAATTAATATTGTGCCGGTGTCGGTGTCGTATGAATTAGAGGTTTGCGATAACTTAAAAGCTCGTGAATTAGCCATCTCTGAGCACATGACATACGAGAAGAAACCGGGAGAAGATTTTGAAAGCATCCGGCAAGGCTTGTTTGGGCAAAAAGGACGCGTGTCACTTGTCATAGGGAAAGTAATCAATGACGAATTGGATACGATTCCCGACGATATGCTTGCGAAAGACAAAATTGAAATGGCCTGCGATATTGCCGATAGGCAGATCTATGCAAATTATCAACTGTATCCGACAAACTATATCGCTTATGATTTGTTGCATGAGACGGATGATTTTGCTAATCATTATACCATAGAAGAGAAAGAGAGTTTTGTTACATATTTAAATAACCAATCAATTTGCCCGGATGTAACGGAAAAGAAAATGCAAAGCAATTTGCTGCAAATTTACGCCAATCCGGTCAAAATTATAGAAAACAAATAGTTAATTGCAAGAGTAATGGACGATTTGCAACCTCCTTCGAGGCAGAAAATTTTAATAATCCGGTTTAGTTCCATCGGAGACATTGTACTCACTTCACCAGTTGTTAGAGCTATTAAAAAACAATTGCCGGACGTTTCTTTGCATTTCCTTACAAAAAAAGGATTTGAACCTATTTCCAAACACAATCCACATATCGACAAAGTACATGTTTTTACAGGGAATTTGCAAGAAACCCTCCATGAACTTCAAACGGAAAAATTTGATTTCGTAGTCGATTTGCAAAACAACCGCAGATCGCACCGGATTACTTCCGTTCTTGGTGTACCGCATCAAGCATTTCCCAAAATGAACATTAAGAAATGGATTGTGGTGAATTTTAAACTCAACCTCCTTCCCGACATGCACATTGTGGATCGCTATTTTGAGGCGGTAAAACCATTGAATGTGGTTAACGACAATGAGGGATTGGATTTTTTCATTCCTGATAACGAAGTATTTGACTTTGATGATCTCCCCGCTGTTTTTGAGGATGGATATATTGCGGTTTCGATTGCGGCCAATCATAACACCAAGCGTATTCCCGTTGACAAGATTGTAGAGATTGGACGACTTTTATACAAACCGATGCTGTTGTTAGGCGGACAAGATGTGTCGCAAATTGCCGATGAGATTGTGCAGGAATTAGATGAACGGGTTTATAACGGCTGTGGCAAATTCTCGCTTTTTACCTCCGCATCGATCATTAACCAAAGCGATTGCGTGCTTACCGGCGATACGGGATTGATGCATATCGCTGCTGCCCTAAACAAGCCGATCGCCTCCGTGTGGGGAAACACCATTCCGGAATTTGGCATGTATCCTTATATGCCAAACCATCGGGAAAGGTTTAGAATATTTGAAACTAATGCGTTGTGGTGCAGACCTTGTTCTAAATTAGGTTTTAAGAAATGTCCGTTGAAACATTTCAATTGTATGAATAAACTATCTGTGGTGGAAGTTGCGGAGTGGATAAACCGTTTTTAACAAATTAAATCATGAAAAGGGTAACTTTCTTCCTCTTTTTAACAATGATTGCGACGACAGGTTTTTCACAGCATAACTTGAAAGACAGCACTTACTCTTCGGGTGAAACCGTTCAAAATCAATTTGATGAATTTGCATATCAATATAACCGGATTGTTTCGCAGGATGCGGATGACCCGAGCAAGTTGATTGTCGTTTTCGTTTTCATTAATGGTAATTCCACAACAGCGATCCAATACCGCCAAGAAACGGTGAATGGCGATGTGGAATGGATCGAAACCGAACATGGTCGTATCGGTACGGAACGGATTGTAGAGACAATTTCTGCTACCGTTTTCCCCAACCGCATTATCAGCTGGAAATACAGCTATACCCTCAAAACAAAACCCAAAGATGCCAAAGTATCTTTAGACAAATCAGCACTATTGGTTTTGGATGATAACTTGCGGGTAGAAAAAAAGATGTTTCCTGTTAAAGAGTTTAGAGTGAAATAAGTACATTTTATTTACTGATTTTGCTCCATTCAATGGAATCTTATTCATTTTCCTTTTTTCCTTTTTCCTTTCTTAGTACCATTAATGTAATCATATATTATTCCATCAGAATGTCCATTGCTATCAAAATGTTGCTTTGAGTAAACCATATCAATTTTATCTTTTTCAGGAAAAGATCCACTGGCATATTTTCCCCCATAGGAAGCCAGGGAATTGGAGTATATGCATATATAATCTTCTTCTTTGCTTATCGTTGCGCCAATTGCATCGTTTTCAGTGTATTGAATAATTACTCGATTTTCATAATCACCGGGGCTAATTTTGCCTGAATAATGAATTGTTTTTTTTTCAATCTCTACATAATCATAGTCTAAGAGGCTTCTTACTGTTACAAAATCCCAGTCTCCTGTATATTTGTCTCCAATATCTTTACATCCTATGCAAAGGGATAGAGCAAAAATTATTATTGGTATAATTTTATTTTTTTTCATAGTTCTCATTTTTTATAACTCATTTGTTTTACCCGCAAAATAGCCCTTATTTTGTTAAAATCATGCGTTTGGTATCGATGATTTCATCGTCCACCACCAGGGTATATTCGAAAATGGAGGTTGTCAGGAAAGGGCAACCTCAGGATTCTTTAGAATCTTAATCCAACAGAGAAATCCAATCGGTGCAAGTTTTCCCATTCCCCTTTTCTAAGGGCAAAATATTGATTGTTAACCGTATATCTGAAAAGAGCACCGCCGTAATAAGAAATTTGAAAGCCCACGCCCATTTGTTCGGATAGAGTAATATCATATCCGAGGTCTATACTTGCCCCCACGGTATTGCCAATAATTTTATAAGTACGGTCATAGCTCATACTATTCGAGTATCTCATATAGCCGGCAGAAAATCCCATGATGATCGGATTGCGTTTCTTATCATCATAAATCCGATATGAGAAAGCCGCTCCCACGTAGTAGATTGAAATTTTTTCAGTTATGTTTCCGGTAAATTGATTTCCGGTTGTATCCACAAGAGTAAGGCTCATGCCTTTACTATTTGTCCTACTAAAACTCACCCTAATACCAACTCCAAATTTTTGGGAATAAAAATAATCGAGTTGTCCATTGGCATGAAACCCGGACTTTAGTTTTCGCATATATTCTTCCACATACCCGGAAGCGCCACTAGGGATTCTCTGCGTGAAGTAGGTATATCCGCCATTTATAGAGAATCGAACCTTATCGAAAACTTCCCCCACCGTATCCTCAGGAATTATGACAGTTGCACCATCTGATGTCGTTGTTGCCAAGAAAAAACCGAACTGGCAGTTTTTAATTTCAGTCATGGGTAACTTGCTTAGTGGTTCTGTTTTTTCGGGGATGGTAAAATACAACGTGTCGGGGGCAATTTTTGCGATCTTGCAATGGATGGAATCGTTGCTCGTTGTCACGATCAGATCTTGGCTGAAAATACAATTTGTCCCTAAAAGAGCCAACAGCAGTAATACTAGTTTCTTCATCATTATTTTTTTATCGTATTATTTTCCAAACCTCAATCCGACCGTCAAGTCTATACGGCTCAAGTCTTCATAATTGCCACTTTCCAATGTAATCAATTTGGAATTAGTCCCATCACTTAGTGTATAACCTCTCAATAAGCCCCAGGTAAATGAGCCTTGGATTCCCAAGGCAAAATAATCATTCAAGGTAAAATCATAGCCGATATCAATACCGGCGCCAAATGTTCTTCCTTTCATTTTGTAGTTGTATACGAGGGTTTTTTGGTTCAGGTACCAAATACATCCTATGGCCACACTGGCGAAGAATGGGTTACGTTTCCTCGCATTCAAAGAGCGAGAGGAAAGGGTTACGCCAACGAATGTAACAGACAATTTATCAATCATATCTACGAAGAGAGGTAAATCGTCGGGATCATACGATAAATGTATGGATGCTCTATTTTGACTTCCAAAAAAATCTCCTTTGAGCCCGACACCAATATGTTCAGTTAAATAGTAGGCAAAAGCTCCCTCCATCTGGAGTCCTGATTTCAATTTTTTAACATATTTCTGCATGTCCGCAGTTAATCCGGGCAGAACCCTCCCCAGATGGTAACCATAACCCACATCCAAGGCCAACCGAAATCGTTGGGCTTTTTTCTGTTTTATTTGCGTTTCCGTGTTTTTTACGGGCAATTGATACGCATTGAAAACGCATTCTTTAACGTTGTGCATGGGAATTATGCCGGTCACATTTTCTTCATCTATCAATGAATAATAGACTACATTATCCTGCACTTTCGTGATATTGCAACGGATGGAATCGTTATTTACCATGACGATTATATCTTGGGCAACGAGGAGTCGGGATATGGAGACGAAAAAAAGAAAGAGCAGCAGTTTTCTCATAATTCCAAATTTAACAATAGTTCTAAAATAGGCTTTCAAAAAACGGGGCAAATATAGAAAAATTAGGGTATTCGCATATATTTATGACTTTGTATCGAAACTCGCCATCGGGGATGAGCTAAAGCATAATCAACAATTCGTTGCATCATCTGTTTGGCATTACTCCACTCGGGTTGTAAGTACAACATACAATCTTCCCGCACTTTTGCGGCGTTTTCTTCCGCCCATTGGAAATCCGCTTCGTTATAGACAATCACTTTCAGTTCATTGGCAAGGTTTAATATTTCGGGCAGGGGCGGCGCATCTTTTTTTGGGGAGAGGCAAATCCAATCCCACTCACCGCTAAGTGGTTCGGAACCGGAAGTTTCTATGAATAAAGCTGTATTGTGTTTATGAAGTTCATTACAGAAATATGCCATGTTATATTTCAGTGGTTCGCCACCGGTTACCACCACCGCATTGGCCGGGTTATCCAAAATGCGCGCAACCACTTCGTCTGTCTTCACTACCGGATGTTTGCGCGCATCCCACGACTCTTTTACATCGCAGAAAAAACAACCCACGTCGCACCCGCCAACCCGCAAAAAATAGGCTGGTTTTCCTGTGTGATACCCTTCGCCCTGTAGTGAATAAAACTCTTCCATTACCGGAAGCACTAATCCGTTTTCAATCAAACCAGACATGGAAATTTTGTTTTAATTAACTGATTATTAAATTGATATATCTTTACAATTTTTTCGTGCAATTATACTGAAAATAGTTGAATGAACGCTAAATAATATTACTTTTGCAATCATGATCAGAAGGGTGCAAATCTCTCTTTTTGATTATGTTAATTGTTTTATTAGTTGTATATTATGAATAATTTTGTTGTCTCTGCCCGAAAATACCGTCCTTCAACTTTCAGATCAGTGGTTGGCCAAGATTCGATAACCTCCACATTAAGAAACGCTATCAAATCGGGACAAATAGCCCAAGCATTTCTGTTTTGCGGACCGCGTGGAGTAGGCAAGACAACCTGCGCCCGTATTTTTGCGAAGGCGTTGAATTGCGAAAATCCCGGCACAGATTTCGAACCTTGCAACGAATGCCCTTCTTGTCAACAGTTTAACGCATCCGCTTCTTTCAATGTATATGAATTAGATGCGGCTTCCAACAACTCCGTGGATGACATTCGTTCGTTGGTAGATCAGGTTCGCATTGCTCCTCAGGGTGCTAAATATAAGGTATATATCATCGATGAGGTGCACATGCTCTCCAACCAGGCATTCAATGCGTTTTTGAAAACATTGGAAGAACCGCCGCCATACGCAAAATTCATCATGGCAACCACCGAAAAACACAAGATCATTCCGACCATTCTTTCCCGTTGTCAAGTATATGACTTTAAGAGAATTAAAGATGACGACATCATCAAACACCTCCGTTTCGTGGCCGATAGTGAAAATGTTGCTGCTGAAACAGAGGGTTTACGAGTTGTAGCAGCCAAAGCCGACGGCGCACTCCGCGATGCACTATCCATTTTTGACCAATTGGTCAGTTTTACTAATAAGAACATCACTTACCAAGCGGCCATTGACAATCTGAATGTGCTTGATATTCATCAATATTTGAAAATGACCGACCTCCTTTTCAGCGAAAACCTCACCGATGCCTTGTTGCTACTCGATGATATCTTAGCCAAAGGATTCGACGGTCAACATTTCATTTCCGGGATGGCTACCCATTTCCGGAATTTGTTGATGGCTAAAAATGAAAGTACCGGAAAATTATTGGAAATTGCCGAAAGTCTTTATCCCGAATTTGTAGCCCAATCGCAAAAAGCAGATAAAATGCTGTTGCTCCGTTCATTGGATATGTGCAACCAGTGTGATTTTAATTACAAGATGTCGAATAATAAACGGCTTTCGATCGAAATTACGTTGATGCAGATCAACGCTAATTACTTGCACATTCGGAATGCGGCAGTCAGGCAATCACGGGAGAAACAGTGATTCGAGTAGGAGCGAAAATTCTAACGCGCCGCGTCAATCCTCGCAGATTTTCACTCCGCCTTCCGGCGGAACAGTCAAGAAATCCCCTCCGGTAAAGGATATTATCAAAGATCCTGTAGTTATTCCGGAGCCGGAAAAAGCCAACCTTCCGGAGCCTGAAAAAGCGGAAACACAAAACCCTCCGCCAAGTATCGAGAATGCTGAACCCATAGAGGAAAAAAATAACGCGACTTCGGAACCGCAAAACGAGATCCCTCCTTTGGATTTTTCCGCTCATTGGCTAAAAATTGCGGATCTCTGTTTCGACAAAATGCCTACCGTTTATTATTCTATCAAAGAACAAATTCCTGATATTGAGAATAATATTGTAACCATTCGTATCACGAATCCGATTCAAAAAGATCTGATTGAAAGTAAGAAAAGAGAGATGTTGTCCTATCTTCGCACTCATTTCGACAATACGATCAGCGAGATTGAAGTCGTTGTGGATGAACATATCGAAACGAAGGCTAGAATATTTACCGCGCAAGATAAAGTGTCGGAATTGGCTCAACAAAATGAAGAGTTGGTGGATTTTTTAAAAATCTTAAATTTGTCCGTAAAAGACTGATTCTTAAACAAGAACAAAAATATTTTTCAACATAGATGACATACAAACCCGATATTGAAGTAGAAAGAAAAGAGATATTACGAAAATACCGTTATTTGCTCTCTTGCATGTACGACAGGACAACGAAGGAGCAGCGGAAAAGAATACGCAAAGCGTTCACCATTGCGTTGAATGCCCACCAGAACATGCGGCGCAAAAGTGGCGAACCTTATATCTACCATCCGTTAGAAGTGGCCACGATCGTGGCGGAGGAGATCAAGCTGGGAACAACTTCCGTGGTTTGCGCTCTACTACATGACGTTGTGGAAGATACGGAGCTGGAGTTACGCACGCTTCGCGACATTTTTGGCGACACGGTGGGCAACATCATCGACGGGTTAACCAAAATTGACGATATTGAATTTGATAGCGATACTTCCATCCAAGCTGAGAATTTCCGAAAGATTTTCATGTCGATGTCGAATGATATCCGCGTAATTCTCATTAAGTTGGCGGATCGTTTGCACAATATGCGCACATTGGAATTCATGTCGGAAGAGAAGCGGCTTAAAATATCTTCGGAGACTTCGTTTTTCTACGTGCCGATTGCTCATCGTTTGGGATTATACCAAATCAAAAGCGAGCTGGAAGACTGCGCGATGAAATACACTAATAATATTGTATATAACCATATTGCGGATAAGATCAAGAGCAGTGAAACGGAACGTGAAACGCTCATTGAAGAGTTTGCCATGCCGATTAAAGAGCGTTTGGTGAAGGAAGGAATCAGAGCCGAAATGTCGAGTAGAGTGAAATCGATAAGTTCGATCTATGAGAAAATGAAGAAAAAAAAGGTTGAATTTGAAGATATTTATGACATTTTCGCCATCCGTTTTGTCTTCGACTCCGAACCGAAAGATGAGAATATCATCTGTTATGAAATCGCCGACATTGTTAAGAAATTATACAAAACCAATCCCAACCGCGAACGCAATTTTCTCTCGGTTCCTAAGGCAAACGGTTATCAATCATTGCACGTTACGGCGATGAGCAACTCCGGAAAATGGATCGAGGTTCAAATCCGTTCTAAACGGATGGACGAGATCGCCGAAAATGGATTCGCCGCCCACTTTAAATATAAAGAGGATGAAAAAACGCCCGATGAATATGAAAATCGCGTGGAAGATTGGTTGGCGAAGATCAAAGAGATTTTGAAGAGCAATGATGTGAGCGCCCTTGATTTCTTGAACGAAATCAAACTCAACCTCAATTTGAAAGAGATTGTTTTGTTCACACCTAAGGGCGACTCATTTACGATGCCCGCACAATCCACAGTATTGGATTTTGCTTACGAATTACATACAAAATTGGGAGCCCAGTGTATCGGAGCCAAAGTGAATTACAACATCGTCCCCATCGATTATATTCTGCAAAATGGTGATCAAGTGGAAGTTATAACTTCAAAAAAGCAGAAGCCTAAAATAGACTGGCTCGACTTCGTAACCACTTCGCGCGCTAAAGAATCGATCAAAGAGGCTATTCGCGTGGAACAAAAAAAATCGATGGAGCTTGGAAAAGCGAAGTTGAAAGCGATGTTGGATGAATTGGATTTGAAATTTGAACCGCAGAATTACGGAAAAATTCAATCGGGGTTGAAGATGCGCTCGCAAATTGAGTTTTGGAGTTTTATAGCCGAGGATAAATTAACCCTTGACCGGATAAAAAAAATTCTTTCCAATGAAAAAAATACCGAATTGGAGAGCTTCCAAAAGAGGGTTAGTTCCGAAATCGAAAATAAATCGTTGGACGACTTGATCAACGAAGAACTGTCAACCAATCCGGAGATTTTCATGTTGGATGACACCTCCGATAAGATCCGCCACGTGGTGGCACCGTGCTGCAAACCGCTGCCTGGGGACCAAGTTGTAGGATTTCAAATGTCTGATGATGTGATTTTTATACATCAGACAAACTGTCCGAAAGCCATTGAGCAGATGTCGAAATTTGGTAACCGAATCATCAAGGCGAAGTGGAAGAAAGAGCAAAAAATCGCCTTTTTATCCGGTATCCGAATCGAAGGGTTTGATAAAAAAGGAATGATTAAAGACATCGTAAATGTGATTTCCTCGCAGTTGGATTTGAATATCCGGTCATTAAATATTGAAACACAGGGAAATATATTTAATGGCAAACTGATGATCTATATTCAAAATGTAAAATCACTAAGAGAACTTATCGAAAAATTGAAACAGATCGACAATGTGGAGCGAGTAGATCGGATTGGGTATGAAACGGAGTAATTCAGTGGCGTAATTAACCGGTCATTATGCATGGATATCAGAAATAAGTTTCCATATCTTAGTGGTTCATCTTTAAAACTGCTAAAAAAACTTAAAATATGTTAAAAGAAAATTGGTATATAATTCATTGATTTACAAGAATTTATTTTTCAAAACTTGAAAAAAGATGGTCGAAATTTTGGGATGTGAAAATTAATACTATATTTGCGGGCTAATTTTTAAAAAGAAATATTATGGCAGAAATTAATGAAAAAGTTCAAGCGATAATCGCTGAAAAACTTAGTGTCGATGTAGCTGATGTTACTCCAGAGAAGAGTTTCACTAATGATTTAGGTGCTGATTCATTAGACACCGTTGAATTGATTATGGAATTTGAAAAAGAGTTTGGTATTTCTATTCCTGACGATCAGGCAGAGAAGATATCAACTGTAGGAGACGCTATTTCATATATTGAAAAAAACGTTTAGTATAGCATTTCTACTATCAATTAATGAAACTCAAAAGAGTCGTTGTCACGGGTTTGGGTGCCCTTACTCCCATTGGAAATAGTTATCCTGCATTCAGAGAAGCTCTTTTACAAGGAGTTAACGGTGCCAATCCTATAACAAAATTCGACCCGGAAAAATTTAAGACAAAATTTGCATGTGAACTCAAGGATTTTGACATCCTTGAGTTCCTTGATAAAAAGGAATCGCGTAAAATCGATACCTCATCGCAATATGCGTTGGTCGCAGCTACAGAGGCTATTAAACAGAGTGGCTTGCTGGATAGCGACATCAACAAAGAGCGGGTGGGTGTGATTTTAGGCACCGGGATTGGCGGTGTTCCCACTGTCATGGAACCACTCCGCGATTTTTTCTCTTCCGACGGAACTCCTCGGTTCGGTCCTTTTTTTGTTCCCCGCGTGATGGCCGACATGATGGCGGGTACTATATCCATCCAATTTGGATTTAAAGGACCTAACTATGCCACCACGTCAGCTTGCGCTTCGGCAGCCAACGCCATCATAGATGCCTGCCATTTCATCCAATTAGGAAAAACAGATGTTGTAATAACCGGCGGATCAGAAGCTTGCATTATTGAACCTGTAATAGGAGGATTTAATTCCATGCATGCCCTCTCTACCCGAAACGATGATTACAAAACGGCATCCCGCCCATTTGACCTTCACCGCGACGGTTTTGTGATGGGTGAAGGAGCCGCAATCTTAGTCTTGGAAGAGTTAGAACACGCCAAGCGCAGGGGAGCAACAATCTATGCGGAAATTGGCGGCACCGGTCTTTCTGCCGACGCCTACCACATCACTGCTCCGCAACCCGATGGCGATGGCGCCATGAACTGCATGAAGCAAGCCATCCAGGATGCAAACCTTCAACTAACCGATATCGACCATATCAACACGCACGGGACCTCCACACCACCAGGTGATCTTGCCGAATGCTCAGCGATCAGCAATTTGTTTGGGGGCCATACACCCAACATCCTCATTAATTCAACCAAATCGATGACCGGACATTTATTGGGGGCAGCGGCGGCAGCGGAAGCTATTGCTACAATTATCGCTGTCAACGAGGATATTGTCCCGCCAACGATTAATCATTTTGAAACCGACCCCGCATTGAGGAACATGAATATTGTGAAAAATGCAGCCATGAAAAAAACCGTGAAAGCAGCAATCTCAAATTCATTTGGATTCGGAGGACATAATGCCTCCATCCTGTTCAAAAAATATTAAACAGAGTAATGTTTCTGAAACGTTTTTTATCCGGCGATAATCAAGGAGACCAACTCAGGAAATACATACGCAGTCTCTTCGGATTTACGCCACAAAATATTGAATTATATAAAATTGCGTTTATCCATCGATCGCTGTCCACCAAAAATAAGGCAGGAGCGGTGATGAATAATGAGCGCTTGGAATATTTGGGCGATGCGGTATTGAGTGCCGTAGTTGCCGATTTCCTTTTTAAAAAATACCCTTTTCTTGCCGAAGGTCCGCTCACCGAAATGCGCTCCAAAATTGTTTGCCGCGACCGTCTCAACATGCTATCGAAAAAAATAGGCCTAAATAAATATATCTCGATGGAGGAAAATGCGCACGCCAAATCTGCTTTAGGCGATGCTTTCGAAGCACTCGTAGGAGCCATTTACCTAGATCAAGGATACAATAAAACCAAGAGGATTATTATCAGAAAAATATTGCTCACCTACCTGGATTTGGATTCAGTTATTGCCGAAGACACCAACTTCAAAAGCAAAGTGCTCTCGTGGGCGCAGAAACAACATAAGCAGGTGCGTTTTGTACATTCGGACTGTCCTGACGGTGCCCGCCGGAAATTATTCACTGCGAAGTTATACATTGACAATGAGTTGTATGGCGAAGGCGTGGATTATACTATCAAAAAAGCCGAACAAATGGCTTCGGAGAAAACATGGGAGAAAATCAAAGATTAGTTCCGTTTCTTCACGTTCCGTACAATTAAAATACTTGCCTCGTATAACAAATATACGGGTAAGGCGACTAATAACAATGTGAAGATGTCAGCGGTCGGGGTGATAATAGCGGCAATAACGAGAATTATAACAATCGCATGACGGCGATATTTCCGCATGAAATCAGGAGTTAAAAGGCCGAATTTTGCAAATAGCCAACATAAGACCGGAATTTCGAAAACAATACCCATCATCAAACATAGCATCATGAGCGTGTCAATATAGGAATGCAGTGTGATCATGTTGGGAATCTCCACGCTCACTTGATAGGTTCCCAAGAAACGGAATGTTAACGGAAAGATGAGTAAATAGCATAATAACACACCGATAAGGAACATCAAATAACCACTCCCGACCAACCTCAACGCGTATTTTTTCTCATTGACGTACAATGCAGGGGAAATAAACCGAAAAAGCTGATATAAAATGTACGGTGACGCTATAAGCAATCCCGCATACAGTGCAACTCTCACATGGATAAGAAACTGTCCTGCCAATCCTGTGTTAATTAATGGCACCGAAAAGGCACGCATTGCAAATTCTCCTAACGAGAGTTTCTCGCCGATAAAGCGGAATAAATCGTATGTGATAAAATTTTCCTCCTTGGGTGCTAACACAATAGCAAACAGCTGGTCTTTGAAAATAAACGCGGCGACGCCGAATAAAACAACAGCAACAATAACTTTGACGATCAAAGAGCGCAGCTCATCCAAGTGCTCCCAAAAGGTGAACGAGCTACTTTCCTTCTGCTTCTCCATTTTTTTCTTTCACTTCCGGTTCGGTTGGTTTCTCCACCTCGTTCATGCCATCCTTGAAGCTTTTCACACCTTTGCCGATGCCTTTCATCAATTCGGGGATTTTTTTCCCGCCGAATAATAATAAGATAATGAGGGCGATAAGCAGGATTTCCTGTACACCAATCCCGCCGATTAATAATAGTTGGTTCATTGTTTATTGAATTTAATGTTTCTAGATTTCACGAAGTATAATTTATATCTCTTTTACCTTTGTATTTAAATTTTTTCGCATTGCAAATGTAGCATTATAATTTTCTTGAAAATTGTTTCTTTGTTAAAATGGGCAAAATTATGATTGAAAACGACGACCTTGCCATTCTTGTACTTCATTTATACTAATTTGTATATTTTCCCCGGGCGGCATTCCAAAACTCCTTTCAGCTCCAATCCCAATAAAATACCGGCAACTTGCGAAGGCGTGAAGTTTCGGATACCATTATTGATGATATCGACGGAGCAATCGCCGTGGTGTTCAATCAGGCTAATAATCTGTTTTTCCTTTTCTGTCAGTTCGATAAAGAGGGAGCGTTGAACTGTTTTCGGTTTCTCATCGCTCCATCCCATCATCTCCATCAGTTCGTTTCCGGAGGTAATGATTCCTGCAATATTCCGGCGGATAAGTTCATGACAACCCGCGTGTGAATTTTGAAAAACAGACCCCGGAACAGCAAAAACATCCCGGTTATAAGAATGAGCGATATAGGCGGTAATGATACTCCCGCCTTTCGTCGCGCTCTCGGCCACAATCACGGCATCGGCCAAGGCGGCGATAATCCTGTTTCGTTTTGGGAAATTCTTCTTGTCTGGGATGCTCTTGTAAGGAAACTCGGTGATCAGCGCACCGCTATTTTCCACAATATTTCGAGAGAGTTGGATGTTGGAAGCGGGATAAATCCTATCTAATCCCGATCCTAAAACGGCAACAGTATGAAGGTTATGAGCCAGTGCTTCCTCGTGGGCAATCGTGTCAATCCCTTCCGCTAAACCACTGACAATTGTTGTATTACAAGCCGCCAATTCGGAAACGATTTTCCGCACAATCTCCTTCCCATACGGAGAAGCATTTCGAGTTCCCACAATTGCCACACTTTTTTGACGGCTAAACTCGCCCTCTCCCTTGTAGTAAAACATATAAGGACTATCGTTACAATTATGGAAACGATGCGGATAATTATCATCGGTGACAAAACAGGTTTTCACACCAGCCCGCTCCATCCAAGCATACTCTTCCTCCACCCTTCTCCGGATCTCGTCTGTGATGACAGGGCGCGGAAGTCTTTTGTTAATTTTTCGGATGAAGTCTTGGCATAAAGCAGAATCATTGAACATGGCGGAAGCACTGCCGCATTTATCGATAATCCTTTTAATGATAATATTCCCATAGTTGGAGAGATATTGCAATGCCATCCGGTATTGTGTTTCATTGAGCATTTTGAGTAGTTTTAGAGGAGACAAAAATAGTGAAAAACTTTGTACCTTTGCCGCCTTCCTAAGGATAAATAATGGATTTAACAATCGACATTGGTAACACGTTATGCAAGGCAGGCGTTTTCGACAAAAACGGGGATTTAGTTTTTTTTGAAAAATATGAAACACTCTCTTTAGCGCAGCTGGAAATGCTGTGTGAAAAGTATCCTATCACGCGGTCGATTGTCGCTTCCGTTCGGGAACAAAATACCGATATCGAAAATTTCCTTGTGGCTAAAACACACCACATCCCTTTCTCTCATGCTTCCCTTTTGCCGGTTGCGATACGTTATGAAACACCCCATACGCTGGGATTGGACCGCATTGCCAACGCCGTGGCCGCACATCTCCATTATCCCAACGAAAACACGCTGTCGATTCAAGCCGGCACCTGTATTGTTTATGATTTCATTGACAATCAGGGTGTTTATTTCGGGGGCGCAATTTCGCCGGGTATTGATATGCGTTTCAAAGCGCTACATTATTTCACCGGAAAACTACCGTTGGTGGAAAAAAAGGAGATAATCAGATATGTTGGCCAAAATACACAACAATCCGTCAAAAGTGGCGTTATCAATGGGCTAATTTTTGAAATCGAAGGATTTATAAATCAATATAAAACCGATTATCCCGATCTCAAGGTAGTGATGACTGGTGGGGACGGCGACTACTTGCGAAAGTCGATAAAAAATGTGATATTTGCCGGCTCAAATTTTATCCTCAAGGGATTACACGAAATACTGAAATTGAATGCTGAAAAGATTTAACATACTGATCGTTGCGACATTATTTTTTTTAATAGGATTCCCGATGGCCGGGAATACGCAAAGCGGCATCAGTTCTCCCTACTCAGGCTTTGGCATTGGTATTTTAAGCAACACTACGAACGCATCGCTTTCAGCTATGGGCGGGACATCATACGCCATACAAAGCAATCGTTTTATCAACTATAAGAATCCGGCTTCATACGTTGCCTTTGACTCGCTCTCTTTTCTTGCGGATGCGGCCTTCTCCTTGTCTGGCAATACGCTGAGAAACACCGAGATGTCGCAGAAAAACAACTTGGCGAGATTCAACTACCTCACTATCGGGCTGCCCGTTACAAAATGGTGGCGTACTAGCTTGGGCGTTTTGCCTTATAGCGATGTGGGGTATCAAATCGAAGATAATTATGCGGAAGGATACCTGTATAAATACGAAGGCGAGGGCGGATTAAATCAGTTCTATTGGGGAAATGCTTTCAAACTGGCGAAAAAACTATCGATCGGGTTCAATGCTTCTTACATCTGGGGAACGATTCACGACAAACGGTTTGCCGAATATGAAACCGATTATTTTTTCAACTCGATGATCGATAAATACAACAAAATAAATGGGTTGTATCTTTCCGGAGGTATCCAATATTTTTTCGCGATGAAGAACCATCACCATCTCGGGATCGGGGCGGTTTATGAAAATACAGCGTACATCCAAGTGCAAGAAGATCTGATGATCGGGAACTATACCGGCCCCTATAAATCGACTTACGTATTGGACACTATCGTCAATGCGACTGAGCAAAAAGGAAAGATGAAATTGCCGCAATCCATTGGCGTTGGACTTTCCTATTCCTATAAAAATGTTTGGCTCATTGGCGCGGATGTCACTTGGCAGAACTGGAAAAACTTTGAAAATATGGGAAGGAGCGACTCTTTACTGAATAACCTGATTGCATCGGTTGGACTGCAATATTGTGTTGACCCAAACTCTCCTAAGTTTTTCAAAAAGTTGAAATATCGCGCAGGATTCCGTTATGCCTCCGGTTATTTCAACTTCGATGATACGGCGATTCCGGAGTTCAGCGCCTCTCTTGGTGTCGGAATCCCCTTTAAAACGTTCAATTCCAACTCAACGATCAACGTGGTTTTCGAGTATGGCCGAATGGGAACCACTTCCTACAACCTGATTCGGCACGATTATTTCAAGCTGTCATTTAATTTCATTTTGCATGAAAAATGGTACCAAAGGGTGCGCTTGGAATAATAATAAATAGTTTTCGCAGTTATTTACCCGACTTTTAACATAAATATATTTTGATAAGATGAAGAGAATAGGTTTATTAATTACAGTATTATTAATCAGTATCACAGCAATTCAAGCGCAAGAAAGACCCCCTTTTAAATATGGGGCAAATCCCGATGATTCAATCCGTTGTATCGAAAATCTGAATGCATTTCGGACCTATTATCAACAAAAAGATTACCCCAAAGCGTATGGCTATTGGCAAGGACTGGTGTCGGAATGCCCGGCTTCTTGGTCTGCTCTTTACTCCTACTGCCAAACCATGTTTGACAACTTAATCAAAGCGGAAACAGATTCGGCACGCAAAGAAGTTTTGATTGATTCTTTGCTTTGGTCATACCGAGTTCGCCACATATATATGCCTGAAAATTTTACGGAAGGCAGTGGTTTAGGGCTCGAAGCCTATAACTTGATGCGCTACCGCGCAAGAGTAGACTATGAAAAAGCTCATGAATTGTTCATCAAATCCATTGATTTGGACAAGGAAAAATCTCGCCCAAATATCTTGGATTTTTATATGAAAACAGCCGTTGTGATGACGAAAATGAAAAAAGATACAACTTTTGTTATTGAAGCATACGAACGCGCATCCGAACCAATTGATATTGCTATCGAAAATGCGCTTATCCAATATGAAAAACAGACGGCTAATTTGCAACTGCTGGATTCCGCATTAGCAAAAGGTGAAATCTCACAAGCGGAATATGGACAGAAATTTAAGGCTTCCAGCGAGGACACCATGCAACAGAAAAAATTGATCGACAACTATAAGATCACGCAAAATAATCTTGAAATCGAATTCACCCCTTACGCTCCTTGTCCTGTTTTGGAAAAAGTGTATGCTACTAAATTGGCCGATAATAAAGAAAATATGAATGTCATTGGGAAAATTGTGCGAACCATGAGTAAATCTGGTTGTACTGACTCTCCTGTCTTTGTAGAAGCATTGGAACTTTACCATGCCCAAAACCCCGTGGCTTTCAGTGCTTTCATGATGGGTAACTACTCGCTGAAAGGAAATGAACTAGACAAAGCCATCGCTTACTACCAACAAGCTGTGGATTTATATGAAACCAACGAGAGTAAAGTGCAGGCTTATTATCGTATGGCTTTGGCTTATCAATTGAAAAACGAATACAGTAAGGCAAGAAGTGCTTGCTACGACGCGTTAAAACTCAACCCGAATTTTGGTAACGCATATATTTTGATTGGGAAATTGTACTCTTGGTCATCATCACAATGTTCAAGAAATAACGAACTTCTGAATGCGACCAGCTGGGCTGCGGCTGACAAGTTCAACAGAGCAATCGCAGTGGATCCCTCTTGTGCTTCTGAAGCAAGAAGCGAACTCTCGAAACTGAAATATCCTGAGGAATCAGAAAAACACATGCGCGGTTTAAAACCCGGCGATTCTTACAGAGTAGAATGCTGGATACAAGAAAACACAACTGTGCGTTAACATATAATATTTGTTTCGTATGAAAAAGATCAGAAACACCATGATAATTAGCCTTATTATGGTGTTTTTTGCTGCCTGCGGTGATGACTTCACCGTTATCTCTCCCAAAGAGTATGACGGGAAGTTCCCTGACGAATCAGCTATCAATATCGACATTGTCTTTAGTGACTCGGGCCGCGTGAATTTTCATATCCAAGCGCCATTACTCAATAAATACGAAAACGGAGATGAATCCTATTTCGATTGTCCGGAGGGAGTTACTGTTGTTTCGTATGACGATTGGGGCTACAAACAATCTGTCCTCACCGCCGATTATGCTATCAGCAATGACACGGAACAGCAAATGGAGGCTCACCGAAACGTGGTGGTCACCAATCTTCAAAAGAAAGAAACCATTGAAACGGAGAAGATTATATGGGATAAACGAAACAAAAAAATTTACTCCGATGTGGCTGTGAAGTTAATAAAAGAAGACGGTAGCGTTTACTATGGTGAAGGATTTGAAAGCGATGAACGATTCAAAAAATACACAATCTGGAGATTTAAAGCCGATGTTTATCGTAGCGATATCTGACAAAAAAAAGAGCCACTTTGCAGACTCGAACTGCAGACCTACGCATTACGAATGCGTTGCTCTACCAACTGAGCTAAAGTGGCTTTTCCGGCGGCAAAGATAATACTTTTTTCAAAATCTGGAAATTTCAAAGTTGTTTTGGCCAGGGCTTTTTTTGAGGTGTTAAAAATATTGAGAATAGTAAAGAAACTACAATGAACACCAAGAACACAACGAAATCTCACTCATAATTATGTGTATATTTAATACCTCTTTTAGATTTTAATACATTGAAATTTATTGCTGTCCAGTGAAGATTTGAGAAAACAAAAACGAGAATTTTCAACAGAAATATTTGAATTTGCTCAAATACAGAAGGTGTGTAATACCAATGACCTCGTGCTGCACTGCATCTGCTTGGGGGTGGATAAAAAAGTTAACCATTGTTTCAAATTGTTTGGATTTGGACGATTATATTTTCAAAACAATCTTTAAGTTATCCAAGTAGCTTTTCGTTACCGGAAACGAATGTCCTGAAATCGAAACGGTATTTCGAGCAAAGGATTCGACTTGCGTGTGATTAACGATCGTGGAATTATTGATTCGAATGAATTGATTTGCGGGCAGATTTTTGATGAATTTACGCAATGTACTGTTGTGATATGCTATCTTATTGTTAATCAGATATAATTTTAGCACATTCCCGATATTTTTGACATAGAGAATCTCATCGAAGCGTACTTTGATTGAGATTTTGTTATAACGGACAAACATGCCGTCATTTAGTGCGGTTTCAGTAGGCGGATAACCGGTGTAAACGACTGTGGGTTCACATAGCTGCACATTTGAACTTGATCCATTTTTGTTCAAATAATATAGGTATTTCATCATCTTGTTAATCTTTTTGCAAAACAGCTCAAACGAGAAATCTTGAATTGGAATGACATCAAAAAATCCTTTATCCAATAAGGAGAGGAGATAGTTGCTCTCTTTGCTCGCGGTGACACCAAAGGCTATGCCTTGATAACTACCTATTTCCAGTAATTCAATGGAACCGGAAGAGGCATCATCCACATCCACAAACAAAATATCAGGCTGCAACTGGCTTAACCGCTCCGTTGCGGAAACACGGTCAAACAAAATGTCAATAATTTCGATTGTGTTGAATTTTCCAATGCTTTCAACTAACATTTTTTCTAGCGTAGGGTCGTTGACAAGGATAACACAGGTAAGCATAATCTTTAATTTTGATTAATATTTAGTAGTAAAACATGGCAAATATAGCATATAATTAACTGTAAATCAAAAAAATATGAAAATATGACAAAATCATCTTTTCTAATAGTTATAGCGCAAAAGTGTGTGATAAAATGACTTTTACGTCAGGAAAAAAATATTCTTTAAAAAATTCAATGGAAAAATATTTTTTGACCATTTTACAAAAAAGAAAGGCGGAAAAAATATAGAAATGGAAAAAAATCTTTGTTATATCCCTTTTCTATCCCTTAATAGACAACCTGTTTTTTCGAAGGAAATAGTAGAAATAACACACAGATTTTAGATATCCGCATAAAAAAATGAGCTGCAAGGATCACTCTTGAGATCGTTGCCGAAAGAGTATCATAAAATGAT